>JAQICW010000397.1 GCA_027858355.1 Desulfobacula sp. | reverse complement strand
AAGTATTTGGAAAAGATACAAATAATAAAATCATATGAAAAATATGCAGATATGATTCGGTTCAGAAATTTTGTTGTTCATAGATATGAAAATATAGATACCAATATTTTATTTTCCATTATAAGCAAAAGGCTTGGTGATTTTTCTGCTTTCATTGATGAAATAAGAAGATTTTATGGCTGACCGAGCCGGGGAAAAATCATTTAAGAAATCTCTTGCCTTCGCTATGCAGGCTTTGGTGAGCTTCTATTGGAATTTGACGATTAAGTTCCATAAGACAAGAGAGTCGCGTCGATCAATATGAAATTGGTGAGACAGGTGTACTTTGCCGTTGCCATCCATGAAGAGAGTATTGAAGCTGGTCTGCTCGACACAGCGATCCCTGTGTTGCCAGTGAGAACAGAGAGGTTCCCAATCCCTGCCAAACGGCTCATGTACAGCGTGCTGGATAGATAAGACCTCCACATGGGAAACTCTTGGTTTATCCCCGATACATTGGCGGAAATATTTTAATTGTTTTGTGATTCTATTTTTTGAGTTGATAATATAGAAGTTGTGAGGATTATATCATCAAGAAGTCACTAAGATAATTATAGGCTAGGCCACTACCAATGATCGAATACTGAATATTTCATCTTTTGTTATGGGCTCTATCGCAGATTCTGCTACTGTTAAAACAGTGATTGTGTCACCTAATGCATTGAATATTTCTAGTGAATACCCATCTTCTCCTTCAATAACAGCATGATGTTCAACAATAGTGGCAATATCGCCTTTCTTGAACCTTTTTTCACAAATATCTTTTGCTAATGCTACTTCTTCAAATAATTTATATAACATTTTATTATCTCCTTTTGTCTGGGTACATGGTGATAAATTTTATTTCCTCTGTGGCGGATTCTTTCATCCAAATTGTGCATACTGCCAAACTATTGCCACTAGGGCCAAACATTCTCCCTCTGATTTCATACATTTGGCCATATTCGGTGTTTTCAGTTGGTATAGCCTCCATTGATAAAATCTGCTTTCTTAGATCATTTTCCAATTGTTTCCAATTTTTAAGAATGTACCCTGCTTTTGCAAGCCATTGTGATTTGTCATTTCGCTTCTGTAAGACCAATAGGTATTTTGTTAATTTTTCCCGAGTTATTATAATGTTTCGATGAAGTTTCATAATCAATACATGTATTGTAAGGTACATTTTGATAATTCGTCAAGTTCAATTTTATAGTTTTTGTAAGAAGTTTAAACCTCCGTCTTTGAAACTGTAGTATTTTGATAGCGGCTGGATTATTTAATATTAGTTCAGGCGAATCCAGAAATCCTAAGACTGGTATCTGAAGAATGAAAACTGATGGCGAAAAGTTATGGTCAAAATTTATATGGGGTGGGTTAAGTGCAACTATAAGGATTTGTAATCATGGGGGAAAATTTACAGGATCTTGTTGAGTTTCTTTTAAAAGTTCCGCTTTTTTCACCTGTTCCACCCACACAAATCGATCAAATTGCCGATCTTTTTAAAAGGGAAACCTATCAAAAAGATGATATCATCTGTCGACAAGGGGACCCAGGTGATTCCATGTATGTTGTCCGATCCGGGATTGTGTCTGTATTCAAGGAAATAGAGGGCAGGGAGATTGCCGGCATCCGGCTGGGTATTGCCTTTGGTGCCGGTGCAGCCAGGGGATGGGCCCACATAGGCGTGCTAAAGGTACCTGAGGATGTTTTGTTGAGAAAAGGGGCCGGTATGGTGATTGCTGTCTGTATTGAGCCCAGAAGCGGTGGCGGGAGAGAAGATATAAAAGCACCCGGGATAAAGGAGATGGTTTCCAGAACCATCAGCATTGTTCATGGCAGCCCATCATTTCGAAAAAGGGACATGAACATCCCTATGCTGGGCAACAGAATCATGCACCAGTATGCAACACAACACCTTGATATAGATGACCTGGTCATAACTGTTCATCCTAAATATCTATGGGTATATGAGGATGTCCTTTTGTTTGAAAAAATTGGTGCGATGAGGGAATACTCATATGTTAAAAATAATCCAGCCGTTGCTTTAAGGCTTGATTTAAGAACAGCAGAGAAAAAATATAAAAAGATTTATGGTGCAGAACCCCTTGAAAAGGATCTGCACCATTTCTTTTTTTCAGCACAATCTGATTCCATTGATTTATCCAGCGAAAATATTGGCAAAGGATGCGATTTTATGGAAAAACTCACACAATATTATTGTTTATTTTCTTTGAAGAACGGCGGGTAATATTTTTTTTCAAGTCCGGTGAGCATGACTTTGAGCATTTCCGGGCTGGTTTTAAGCAATTCTCTTTCAATTTCCTCCACAATCCCGAGATAGGGTATGCGCCATCCATGGTACCAGACGGGCTCCCCGATCTGATGGAATAAAAATCCATATTTTTTCAAGGCGTAAAAGACCTTTTCCTCGGTGATCATGTACCAGTGGGTAATACCCCTTCTCCTGCTTTCATGGTACATGACCTGGTATAAGCCAAGCACAAGAATGGGGCTTTTTCTCCCCTTCATCTCATCCGGGATAGGGCCGTCATCGGGCAGAATCCCTCCTTCCTTTTTCGTAATATAAGACTCCACGCCGTGGATGCCGTCTTCCTTACGACGTCTTAGGTCTTTGCTTACAGTGAGCCTGGAAATTTCTGCAATTTTGCTCCTGTCCGGCATTTCTCCTATAATGTCAGTTTTAACCGCATGCTCAATGGGAAAGCCTTTGTCTGAATCCAATACCAGCCTTATGGTTCCAATAACAGAATCGCTTTGGTTCAGGCAGGCAAAATGAATGGACTCATCTTCATATGCATCGGTTTCAAGCCCGTCCGGGTGGTCTTCTTTTTTTTCAAAACCAAACTCTTCAGCATAGACTTCATATCTCATCCGGAAGGTATCTTTTTTCACCTCTTCATCATCCACGAGGCCGAATCTGAATTTGTCGTATTGCATCATATTTTTTATCATGGAAAAAAGCCTGTTCTAACTTGATTGTGAAAAAATTATATGGAGTATACATATACCTAATGTTATGATATTTAATAATTGTCTTGTCAAGTTGTTTTAACTAACTCAGGGACTTAAATGATTGACTTAATCACTCGTCACAAATATATCTTTCTTATTGTTTCCATTCTTATTTCCATTCCTTTTTTTTTAAGTATCCCAAAACTTAAAACCGTGGACAATGTGGATTATTTTACTCTGGAAAATGATCCTGATGTCTTGTTTTATGATGAATTTAAAAAAATATTTGGGAATGACGAATTTTTTGTAATTGCATTCCAGAAAGATGACATTTTTACTGCCAAAAATTTATCCTTATTAAAAACAATCACAGAAGAGCTTGAGACAATAGAAGAAGCAAAAGAAGTAAAAAGCCTGGGCAATGTGAATGACACGATTGGTGAAAATGATTATTTTCTTATAAGAAAATTTCTTGAAGAGATCCCCGGTGAAAAAAAACAAAGCTCTGAATTGAAAAACAAAGCATTGTCAAATCCACTTTATTATAAAAGTTTGATTTCAGAGGATGGCAGAACTGCTGCAATAATTGTGTCTGTTTATGACCGGCCTGATGATTCAGGTTATAGAAAAAGGCTTATTGGCAAAACTAAGGATATTCTTGCTAAATACCAGGTTCTGACGGGAAAAGTTTATATGGCAGGATGGACAACAACAAACCTCTATCTGAGCCAGTACATGAAAAAGGATATTGCAACATTTATTCCCTTGACCTACCTGTTCATAACCCTGGCAGTCTATCTTTTTTTTCGCAATATATGGTTGACATTAATTGCAGTCTTAAACATATCAATATGCATGGGCTCCACTATGGGTCTTTTTTCAATACTGGATATTACCCTTAATAATGTAACGACAATTGTGCCCCCTGTTGTTATGGCCCTGGCACTTTGTGACACAGTCCATATTTTTTTTCACCTTGATGAAAATCTTTTAAAACGGTTTAAAAGCAAAGAAAAAGCACTTTCCCAGGCTCTTAAAAAAGTGATTTTACCCTGTTTTTTAACAAGCCTTACAACTGCTGTTGGTTTTTTATCTTTGTATTCAAATAAAATAGACCCGATTAAGGATTTTGCATTGATTGCTTCTGCAGGAATGATTTTTGAGTTTGTATATTCATTTTTATTTCTTCCTTCACTTATTCTACTCTTTCCGGCTGAAAAAATTTTCTCCATAAAAACAGAACAAGGAAAATTAACAACTTTTCTTGGAAAAATTAATGGATTTATCCAAACCAGGTATGTTTTTATTTGTGTACTCAGTTTGATGATTGTTCTGGCGGCAGTCTTTTCTTCTTTTAAAATCAAAGTTGACACAAACGTTCTTAACTATTTTAAAAAGGGCAGTGAACTGAGGACCTCGACCAATTTTATTGAAAAGAATATAACTGGTGTCAGAACTATAGAGATTTCCTTAACGGCTGGCATTGAAAATGCTTTTAAAGACCCACAATATTTAAGCTATATGGAAAAATTGCAATTGGAAATGAGCCTGATTAATGGTATTGATAAAACGCTTTCTTTTATAGATTTTTTAAAAGATATGAATGAGTCGTTTCATAATGAAAATCATGAATATCGAAAAATCCCGCAATCAAAACAATTGATTGCACAATATCTGCTTTTATATGATTCCAATGAGATCGATGAGTTTGTAAATGATTCATTTGATCATGCCAGGATTTCTCTTCGTATAAACAAACATGGTACTGCTGACCATAAAATTATAATGGCTAAACTCAAAGATATTATTAGTCAAAATACCAATAATAATATTTCAGTTCAAATAACAGGAAGAGTGGTGCAGGACATCAATATGATTGACGATCTGGTTAAAGGCCAGATCAGCAGCTTATCCATTGCAGCCGGAGTTATTGCTGTTATGATGTTTTTTGTTATGAAATCTTTTAATCTGGGTGTTATAAGCATTATTCCAAATTTCTTTCCAATCATATTAAATTTTGGCATTATGGGAATAGCAGGAATACCGTTAAATGCCGCCACAGCTCTGATAGCAGCAGTGGCCTTGGGTGTTGCAGTTGATGATACAATTCATTTTTTAACGGCTTTTCGCAAAAATATAGAACAAAAGATCTCGATATCTGAATCCATAAGATTTGTAATACTTGAAAAGGGGCGTGCCATACTTTCGTCTTCCTTAATATTAACCATCGGCTTCAGCATCATGATCCTGAGCGTTTTTGTGCCAACAATCTATTTTGGTTTATTAAGTGCAGTCATAATGATAACTGCAGTGATGGGTGATATTTTTGTTCTGCCGGCCGTGGTGCTTTTAATGAAAAACAACAGAACATCTGGAGGATAATATGAAAGAGTGCAAATTATGTCTTTTACCGGCAAAGGTTCCTGATTCCGATATTGACCAGTCAGGGATCTGCCGCTTTTGCCGGGAATATGAACAATTGGATTCTGATAAAGATGAGTTTTTAAGAAAAGAACGGCAGGAAGACCTGGAAAAGGCATTGAAAGAATGCAGAAATCAGGGTGAATATGACTGCCTTGTGCCTTTAAGCGGAGGAAAAGACAGCATCTATTTGCTGTATAAACTGAAAGTTGAATATAATTTAAAAATTCTGGCCTTTACCACCAATGTCAATATCCCTGAAATAGCATGGGATAATATGAAACGCGCATTAAAAAAACTTGATATTGATCATTTGTCCTATACTCCTTCCAACAATCTGTACACCAAGGTTTTCAAATATCTGCTTCAAAATCAAGAGGAGAGGGGTGCTGTCTACACAATTTCCTATGTTTACGCACCTTTGTTTGAAGGTGATGCCATTAAGGTTGCAATGGAAAAAAACATTCCCCTTATCCTGGCAGGATATTCGCCTGGCCAGCCGGAACCTGAAAGAATGCTGTATGAGTTTTCCAGAAAACTAATTTGTGAAACAGACTGGACTCCCCCAGGGCTGAGGGATTCAGGACTATTATCTGATAAGGAACTATTGTCTTTTTTAAATCCATTATCCTATCCCCCTGGCACGGAGTTCCCCAGATATCTTGCCCCGTTTCACGCCTGGGAATATAATCAGGATGAGGTAATGAAAAGTGTTGTAAAAAACAAACTTGTCAAAACAACAAAGCATGCAAGTCCAATCTATAGTAATTATCCCATTAACTGGCTGTTAATGTATTCAGACCTTAAGCATTTTGGATATAACCCCTACCACCCTGAATTTTCGGCATTAATAAGGGAAGGCAAAGCAAAACGTCTTTACTGGAAAATCATGACACCCATTGTAAACTTTATGATTAAAAACAAAGTTCTTCTTGGAAAAGATGTGACAAAAAGTCTTGCCTGGCTTGATCTGGATGAAAAGGATTTGAAAATAAACATGCCCAAGGGGAAATATGATCCTGTGTTTTAAACTATAATGTAAAGGTGTAAGATGAATGCACTGACAATCCCTGAAATGTTGAAAAACCGTGTTAAAGCAACACCTGACTCACCAGCCCATTTTACGACTGACAAAGATGGCAAATGGCAAAAAACCAAATGGAAAGAGTATTATGAAGCAGTAATGAGCCTTGCTGTCGGTTTACAGAATATTGGACTGAAACCAGGGCATAATATAGGGATTATGGCACCTACTTCCCAGGCCTGGGAATATATCCAGATGGCTGTTCTATTTTCAGGTGGGGTGGTTGTAGGTATTGATCCCAAAGAAATAAAAGAAAATATCGATAATATTGTCAAAAAGACAAATTGTTTAGGTATTTTTGTGCAAAATATGGATAGGCTAAAAAAAATTGATTTAGACTTGAGTTCTCAATTTGAATTTATTGTTTCAATTGAAGATTCTAATCAATCTAAAAACTGTTATCAATTGAGAGAAATTGATACTACAGAAAAAAATGACACGATAACGGTTGATTCTGATGATTTGGCAACCATTATCTTTACATCAGGCACCACTGGAGAACCCAAAGGTATCAGCTATACCCATGCCCAGGTAACCTTAGCATGTCAATCCATATTAAAGGGGTTTCCAGACATTAACTCCAACAGCAATCTGCCCTGCTGGCTGCCTTTGTCAAACCTTTTTCAAAGAATTATTAATTTGTGTGGCATTGATATCGGAGCATCAACATATTTCATTGAAAACCCTAGAGAAATTATAGATCTTCTTCCCCAGATTCAACCCCATCTTTTCATAGGCGTTCCGAGAGTTTTTGAAAAACTTTATGCTGCAATTGAAATGCAGATTATGATGAAGCCAGTATGGCAGAGGTGGTTCATACATATTGCCCTTAATGCAGGTGATAAATATGCAAGATCAAAGAGAAGCAAAACAAAATTATCACTATTCAATCTAATGCTTTACCTGGCAATGGATAGATTTGTTCTTAATAAAATAAGGTCTGTTCTTGGAACTCACATTAAATATTTAATAAGTGGATCTGCTCCCATGCCTAAATGGCTGTTGGAACGGTATCACGCCTTGGGGCTTTTAGTTCTGGAAGCCTATGGGATAAGTGAAAATATTATACCAAATGCCATGAATATCCCTGAAGATTTTAAATTTGGAACTGTTGGAAAACCGATTTCCGAAAATATGATTGCACTTCTTGAAGATGACGAGCTGCTTGTAAAAGGACCTGGCGTGTTTTCAGGCTACTATAATGATAATAATCAAAAAGAATTATTTACATCAGATGGATATTTTCCCACCGGAGATTATGCATCCTTTGATAAGGATGGTTATTTATCTATTACCGGAAGAAAATCCGAAGTTTTTAAGACATCGACTGGTAGAAAAATATCACCTGTCAGCATCGAAAGCAGGTTGCAGCAAATATTTTATGTTGAACATGCTGTCCTTTTTGGGCAAGGCAAAAAGTTTTTAACGGCTCTGGTGACCATTTCTCCATCAATCCTGGCGAAACAGCTTGGAACAAAAGAGGATTCTGACCTTGATTATAAAAACTTGTTATCCAAAGAGGCATTGGGAATTATAGCGTATGATTTGTTTTTTCAAATAGAACCTTTTCCAAATTTCAAGCGCCCTGCCGGTATCTATATTACCGATCACCAACTAAGCGTTGAAATGAAAGAATTGACAAGTAATTTGAAATTAAAACGAAAAAATATAGAAGAGAATTTTAAATATCATCTCGCACAGATGAACAACTATATCGAAAAAGGTGATGTTCCTGATACGCTCAGTACATTTAAAAAAGTAGATGGTATGGTTTTATTCTTTTGATTAATTTTTAACCCGAAAGTGGGAGAGATGAAAATATATTTTATAACCGGTTCAACAGGTGCAATCGGAGCGTCTTTAGTCCCGTTATTGCTGGAAGAAATAGATATAGAGCTATACCTTCTTATCCGGGCTGATAATAAAGATCATTTGGCGGGACGTCTTGAAAAATTGTTCCAGTTTTGGGACTTTCATGAACAGGATGAAAGAAAGAAAAGGATAAAAGCTGTGACTGGTGATATTCAGCAATATCATTTTGGTTTTGAAGAAGAGCTCTATCATGAATTGTCAGAAAAATGCACCCACCTTGTTCATTGTGCGGGCAATGTTAGAATGAATCTATCCATTGAAACAGCAAGGGCATGTTCGGTTACTTCTGCTGAAAATGTTATAGAACTTGCTAAAATATGCAAACAAAATAAAAATCTAAAAAAAATAGAGTTTGTGAGCACTGTCGGCGTTGGTGGAAGAATGCAGGAGACAGTCCCTGAAGAATGGCTGATTCAAAAACGGGAGTTTCATAATACGTATGAACAAGCTAAGGCAGAGGCTGAAGAGTTTATCAAGCTTTATGTGGACAAAGGATTACCTATTACTGTTCACAGACCCAGTATGGTTGTAAGTGACTCGACTACTGGAAAGATAATTCATTACCAGATTTTTTATCATTTATGTGAGTTTTTATCCGGAAGAAGAACATTGGGGGTTACCCCAGCTACGGGCAATACTCGACTGGATATTATTCCCTCCGATTATGTTGCAAAAGTTATCGCATGGTCAAGCAAAACTGACAAAACGATCGGAGCAATTTTACATGAATGTTCAGGGCCGGATAATGCAATACTGATTTCACACCTGAAAAAAAAAATTCAGTCAATTTTTAGTAGATATGGGGTAACCTTACCTAAAATGGTTACCATTCCAGTCTGGTTGTTTAAAAGTCTTTTGCCGGCAATTGGTATGTTTGTTCCTGAAAAATCAAAAAGAGCCATGAAGGCTCTGCCAGTTTTTTTTGATTATCTTACCGAAAATCATGGGTTTGCAAATGAAAAAACAAGGGATTTTATAAAAGAAGAGATAAAACCCCTTGAGGTTGATGAATATTTAGAAAATACACTTAAATGCTATTTGAAAAATAAAAACCGGACAACGTAAAAGCTGTCCGGTTTTTTATTTTGGTTATGCTAATAATCTATTGTGATATCCAGTCTTAACTAAGCTTTTTTCGACCTGCTCCGGCAAGACCAAGCAATCCTATGCCAAAGAGAAGCATTGTAGCCGGTTCGGGAACAGCAGAAAATTCAGCATCTATATCTGATGTGTCCCAACCAATCGCTACCTTGCCGGCGTTGGCACCACCAGTCTGAGGCAAAGGTTCTTGGGAGAGAGTAATATCGCCACCAAGTAAGGCCAAAAACCACCCGGCATCAGCCAAGTCATCGGCAGTTTGATCCCAGTAATCTTCATAAGTTTCAGTGAATTTGAAAATTAAATCAATATCACCTTCAAGACCTTCGTCCAAAACAGTATCGTCCAAAGTCATTGTTGCAGGTAACATTAAATCAAGCGTTGCTACTAAAGTATCCTGTCCTGAAACATAGTCTTGATTCCCAAGGGTTTGATCGTCGATATAGATGATAGCTTCGCCCAGGGAAAATGTGGTAAGTTCATTTAAAAGATCAGTGTTACCATTTAGTGAAATATCGACATACATAAAATAGTCGGTAGAGCCACTATTTCCATCCAAATCCCACTGTGTACCATCATCTAAGTCGGCATTGTTGAGTTGCAGTGTAAAGGTTTCATAAAAATCGTGGGTCACGGGGTCTTCATATGACCATACATCTTGAGCCACTGAAGTACCTTGTGGAGTATCCTCTGATTCAGCATTAGAACCTAATGCGAAAGCAGTGATCCCTGTAAAAGGACCACCAGTACTACCTGTAGGATTAAATCCTACAGAATAAGCACTTGCTGTGGAGCATAAAAATAGTGTTAATAAAAATCCAACTAAAATTCGTTTCATAATACAACCTCCCATTAATCTTTGAATCATTTCTCAAATAATTTTTCATATGAATGAAAAATGAAAACTCTAATTTTTTCAAAAATACATTCCCTACTTATAGTTCATTTCTAAATCTTACCTTAATACTATCCCTTTCCTCCTCTCTTAATTAAATTTGTTTAAAAAGTTAACAATCACTTCTTGTTACAATAGATAACAGCAACAATAATGCCAATGTGAGCATTTCATTGTAAAATGAATTATGGTTTGTTTGTTAATGGGTAAAAATCCTTTAAATTATGGATGTTCCTAAATATTTTATTTCATATATAAATAATGAAGATTATCAGGTGATTGATAAACTATCATATATTGTGTAAAATA
>JAQICW010000343.1 GCA_027858355.1 Desulfobacula sp. | reverse complement strand
ACACAATTTCTGATGACATAAAGATATCCTTCCGTGGATGTGCCAGGCGGCAGCGGTATGTTCAGATTAGATCCTTTGGCATTGGGGCCTCCTAATTCTTCTGGAAAGCCTGTGCCGGGATACAGGGTTCTTCCATCCTGATGCAGGGAAATGAACAATACATCAGGATCATGCCAGAAAATGTCATTGGTACCATCCCCATGATGACAATCAGTATCAATAATCGCTATTTTTTTAATGCCGTACCGGGATCTGATATATTCTACCATGATGGCTTCCATATTGATGTGGCAAAATCCCCTGCCGCCATGGGAAACCCTCATGGAATGATGCCCGGGAGGACGAACCAGGGCAAATCCGTTTTTGACTTCTTTATTTAGAACAGCATCTGCAATTGCTTTGGCACCTCCTGCACTGATCAGATGGGATTGGGTGGTAATGGTTCGTTCATCGGGAACGCAAAAATGGGCCCGCTGGATATCCTGATAGGTAACAAGATCAGGTTTATACTCAATAATCCCGTTGATATCAAAAATGCCTTCCTCTGTAACCTGATCCTGGGTATACAAGAGCCGTTCTTCTCTTTCAGGATGAGTCAGATCAATGGCCCAGTCAAACGCAGGGAAGAATACAAGACCTGTTTTATGCAATGCTTTTAACATTTATACCTCTTTGAATTATAGCAAAATTTTTTCAAATCCTTTGATCATACCTGGTTTGATCTGCATTTTTGCTCTTAATATTTTACCCCTGGGTGAAAAATTTCGGACAATATTGAATTGTTGAAATTCAACCACTTCCACTTCATTTATATTGTCTGGATCTGCACCAAAATTAATTGCTTTTTCTTTTAAAAGCGTGTGTGCGGTTTCAATTAAATCATCCTTTGAATATGTTTTGGAAATGGGCTCTGCAAAACCTTCTTCATGGGCCGTTACAATACCTTGTTCTGTATCAGCATTTAGAGTAACTTCACAGGTGGTTCTGGCAAGAGCCGCGCCAATGGCATTTGCCACGGAAGACTCAGGCACTGCAAGGGTTTTTATATGATAAAGTTCTTCTATTTTTTTAGCAAAATATGGAGCAGGCCCTCCGAGCAGCAGTATTTTTCTTGGGCTGATTTTATACCCTTCAAGAAATTCATGCACAGTATAAACGGGTTTGGAATTAAGTTTATCAATCATTTCAAAAGTTTTTTTCAAAATAATGGAACAGCATTTTTTAAATATTTGATCAGCTGCCTCAATATCTGTGAGGCCCAGTTCCATGGCAATTTTGTGAATTCCTTGACAGGCATTTTCTTGATCTCCATCCGTCATCAGTCCTAGTACAAACAAGGCATCCGTCGGCGTGGGTTCAGGCCCGCCAAAGGCCATGGCAGGTCCTTTGCGGTCAGGTCCGATGATCAATTCTTTGTCTTTTACTCTGACAGCGCTGTCTCCCCCAATTCCTTTTGAATCGGTTTGCAAAGATCTGATAAGGCTTTTATACCGCCCTCTCTGGATTCCCAAAGGCTCTAATAAAGGTGCTTTATCAATTAGAAAGGCAATATCCGTTGTGGTGCCGCCGATATCAAGCACAATGGCATCCTGTTTTTTGGGGGCATAGGGAATGGCTCCCATGATACTTGCGGCTGGTCCTGAAAGAACGGTCTGACCTGGAAAAGCCATGGAAGATTCAAGGGACATGGTACCCCCGTCTGCTTTCAGTATTTGAATGGGAACCACAAGACCCTTTTCCTCAAGAGAAAGTTTCACTGCCTCAAAAAATGATTTATGAAGGGAAAATACAGCAGCATTTAAATGGGTCGTGGCAATCCTCCGGGGGAAATTAAGATTTCCTGAGACATGGTGGCCCATAAATATTTTTTTAAAATATTTTTTTAAAATTCGTTTTATGAGAATTTCATGGCTGGGATTTCGAACGCAGAATTTGCTGACAACGCTAATATATTCAATGCCGGCTTTCTTCAGCTTTTTGGCAATCTCTTCGATCTCCATCGTGTTTATCGGAGCTTTTTCTCTTCCCCTGTGATTGATTGAGCCGGAGACACAATAGTAGTGTTCCCCCGTGCTAAAAGCCTCAGGATTAATCCCGGGTCCTGCTGAAACAATCATCCCAACCGGGTTCATATATTGCTTGACACTGGCATTGGTTGTCAGTGTTGTTGAGATGACAACCCTTTTAATATTTTTTGGATCGATATTATCCAGAAGCCGGGTAAAGCATGAAAGAATAGTATTAAAAAGATCTGCAGAGTCTGTGGTTACTTTAACCTTTTTTGTAATACCAGTGCTGCTTAAAAGAACAGCATCCGTGTTTGTGCCGCCAACATCAATTCCAATAATCATGGAGTATTCCTGATTTTTAATATATTACAGACCAAATTATGTTATTTTTACCATAGCGGAGCTTGTCAGAAAACAAAAGGCTTGTCAATCAGATTTTCTTTTGAAATCCATCTGATATATGTCTTAAAAGCTGGTTTTAAACTTGAATTATTCAATTATTTAATTTATTAATACCCCTGTTTACTTTGAAGAATAAATCCGATTTTGCAAGGGGTGATCAATGGCAATCATTGAATGGGAAAAAAATGAGTCTGTGGCAATCATCAATATGTGTAATGGTCCGAACAAACAGAACCTTGAGTTTGTGAGGCAGATGAATCAATGCTTTGATGAAATACTGGAAAACAAAGAGATTTTTTCGATTGTTTTAACCTCCACGGATGAAAAGAATTTTTCCCAGGGGATTGATGTTGAATGGCTGGGCCAGAAAATGAATGAAAAGGATTTTGACAGCATAAAATCATTTATGTATGGCATGAACACAATCTTTAAAAGAATTTTATTCATGCCTGTCCCCGTGATTGCCGCCATTAACGGCCACGCCTTTGGAAATGGAGCCATGCTGGCCTGTACCTGTGATTTTAGATTTATGAAAAAAGACCGAGGCTTTTTTTGTTTCCCGGAAGTGGATATCAGCATCCCCTTTCTTCCGGGTATGATTGCATTTGTCAGAAAGGCAATCCCTGAATATAAATTCAATGAGATGATTCTTTCAGGAAAACGTGTTGGTGCCCAGGAACTGGAAGATAACCATGTGATTGTAAAAGCCTGCGAAAACAAGGAAGAACTTATGGCGGATGCTTTAGCATTTGCCAGAACATTCATCAAAAAAAGAGGCATCTTTGGTGAGCTGAAAAAAAGGATGCACAAGGACATCATCAGTGTCATGGAGACCGAAGACAAAAAACAAATTGATTCTTTGAATCTTTTTATTGAAGGATAGGCAATTTTTAAAAGGGGTGTGTTGTATTAGATCCGGTTTGGTGCGGATTGCGGTTCACATGATTGCGATGCCTACAGGCTCTAACCTTCTGCTGCACTAACCCGCCGCTAAAACTTGTTTTACTCAAACACTTGCCGGTCTTAACGCGCAACTTTCGGTAAGAGCCTGGCCGAACTCAACCACAATTCTGTCAGGATCGACTCTGGCAAGGCTGTTTCGCAAAGATGTTCGTTATCCGTTTGTTTGGGAGGGTACACAGGCAAGGAATAAATTATGAGTTTTGTTACTGAGTATTTAAAGGGTTTGTCTTGCAAATTCAATGAATTTATTACAAATCGGAGATAATGTTCTGTTTTGTGGCAGGGTGAGGTAAAAAAAACGGCTGAGATC
>JAQICW010000309.1 GCA_027858355.1 Desulfobacula sp. | reverse complement strand
TTTGAATGAATATTGAGAATACTGCTCAATATTCTTATAAATCAACAATGTTGTTAAATAATAAAGTATTGTAATTATTGATTAATTTAAAATCCAACGGCCTGCTGGGACAATAGGTTTGGGCACATCGTTAATTGATGGCCCCGGCCAGCCGGAACATGGGCAGGATTACGGCTGACACAATTATCCATACAGCCCCTCCCATAAACACCAGGGCCAGGGGCTCGATCAAAGAGGTGAGCCGTTTAAAATCCTGTTCAATTTCCCCTTCATAGAACCGGGCCAGCCGGCCCATGACCAGGGGCAGTTTGCCCACCTCCTCTCCCACAGAAATCACCTGTTTCACTGAATCCTGGATATGTTGGTTGGCTGAAAAGCCCAGGGAAAATTTTTGACCCTGTTCGATATTTTCTTGAATTTTTTCCACAAACAGCCGGTAATACTGGTTGCTCATGGATTTTGCCGCAATGGACAGGGCTTGTTTGAGGGAGACGCCGCTGTCCAGCATATTTCCGAGGATGCGCAGAAACAGTCCGGTGTAAATATTATTGGAGACTTTTGATACCAGGGGGATATGAATGAGCAGCCAGTCCCTGTGGGACCGTCCTTTTGAAGAAAGGGCATAGGTACGCAGGGCAAAAAAAAGGCCCAGACCCCCCAGGATGCAGGCCCACCAATAGTCATGGAGTCCCCGGCTGAGGGCCATCATGGCCCGGGTGGAAAAGGGCAGAAGCTCCATTTTATTTTCAAAAAAAACCATGAACTTAGGCAGAATTCCCACCAGGACAAATATGGTGACCACCAGGGCCAGGGCACACAACACCAAAGGATAAATCAGGGCTGTTTTCACCTGGTTGAACACCCCCTGGTTTTTCTCCTGGATTTCAATGACACTGGCCAGCACCCGGATCAGGTAACCTCCGCTTTCACCGGATCTGATGATATTGACATAGACCGGTTTAAATATCCTGGGATGTGCTTCCATGGCATCTGAAAGCTGTTGTCCCCCTTCAATGGTGTCCTTCATGGTGAACAGGACCGACCTGAACCCGGCATGGGAAGTCTGATGGGCAATGGTTTCAATGGATTTGCTCACCGAGATGCCCACTTCCAGCATCATGGACAGCTGGGTCAGAAAGAAAATAATCTCCTTGGGCTTCACTGAAACACGGGGATTCACCTGCTTTGATGTGACAGGGCGTGATTTGACAGCAGTATTTTTTTTCTGGATAGCTATGGCCATGATTAGTCTTCTTCTATGAGGGTGACCCGTTGAATCTCTTCAATGGTGGTGTGGCCCTGGATGACTTTTTTAAACCCGTCCGCCCGTAGGGTGGTGTGATGGATGGTTTTGAGATATTCTTTGATCCTGTCGATGGTGGGATTGCTCAAAATCAACCGTTGGAGGTCACTGTTATTTTCAAGGATCTCATGGATCCCGATCCTGCCCTTGAAACCGGAATCCATGCAGTCGGGACACCCCTTGCCCCGGGAAAATTTGGCCCGATCCGCTTCATCCAGACCCAGGGCTTTCAAGGCCTCTTTGGGCGGATAATAATCTGTTTTGCAATGGGGGCAGATGGATCGCACCAGCCGTTGTCCCATGGAGGCCAGCAGGGACGAAGAGATAAGATAGGGTTCAATCCCCATTTCAAGCAGCCGGGTGATGGCACTGGGGCTGTCATTGGTATGGAGGGTGGCCAATACCAGGTGCCCGGTCAAGGATGCCTGGATGGCGATTTTGGCGGTTTCCCTGTCCCGGATCTCGCCCAGGAGAATTATGTCCGGGTCCTGGCGAAGCACATGCTTGAGAACTTTGGCAAAGGAAAGGCCGATGGATGCGTTCACAGAGATCTGATTCACCCCCTGGAGCTGGTATTCAACGGGGTCTTCAATGGCCACGATATTTTTATCAGGGGTGTTGAGCATGCTGGTACCGGCATACAGGGTGGTGGTTTTGCCGCTGCCCGTAGGCCCGCAGACAATCACCAGGCCGTAGGCCCGCCTGATCATCTGTTTGAACCGAGTCAGAATCAACGGATCAAATCCCAGGTGGTTAATATCCAGGATGATTTTGTTCCGGTCAAGAATACGAATGACCAGTTTTTCACCAAAATATCCAGGCATGGATGAAAATCTCAGGTCAATGGGACGGCCGTCCACTGTGACCTGGATCCGTCCGTCCTGGGGCATCCTGCGTTCTGAAATATCCAGGTTGGCCATTATTTTCAGCCGGGACACCACAGCGGCGTGCCGTTCTAGATGATGGGTCATCAGTTCATACAATACCCCGTCGATCCGGGCCCTGACCCTGAAATTGTTCTGCTGGGGTTCGATATGGATATCACTGGCATTGGCCCGGATGGATTTGAGCAAAATCAGGTTGGCCAGATTGATGACCGGACTTCCTTTGGCGATTTCAGCCAATTCTCTGATGGGGGTTTCAGGGCTGGCTTGCACAAAATCAAGCTCTTCCTCTTCAAGACTGGTCATGACATCTTCGATGTTCACCTCGCCCTGGTAGCATTCTTCAATGGCCGCCTGGATATCCTCGGCCCGGGAGAGCACCAGTTGAATTTCAAGGCCTGTGATTTCAGAAATCTTGTCCTGCTTAAAAAAATCATAGGGATCACTGGTGGCAAGGGTCAGGACATTGTGGACCCTGAACATGGGAATCACATTGTATTGAATGGCTTTGGACTTGGGAACCACATGAACAATGGCCGGGTCCACCAATCCCTTGCGGATCCAGGCATGGGGGATGCCCAGCTGTTCACTCAAGGTCTGGGTCAGCTCTTCTTCTGTCAGGATCTTTTCCGCCACAAGGAGATTGCCCAGGCTCTGCCCGGTCTCCTTCTGGATCTGAAGAAGCCTGTACAGCCCCTCCGGCGTCAGCTTTCCCTTGAGGATCAAAATCTCTCCCAGCTTCATGCGCTTGGGTATGATCTGTTTTTTTATTGCCATGGGTTTAATTGCCTATAAAGTGTCCATCCTTTATTTAACTTCCATATAAATTTGCAATAACATTAAACCGGTTGATCAGTCGAACGCAAATAAGGGTATCCCGACACACCTCATTCAAGTTGAAGATGGAAAGATCACCCCCTGCAGACTTAAGCCGGACCTGCATGTCAACCATCAATTCCAGGGCACTGCTATCCAGAAAAGATACCTTCTTTAAATCCAGAATTATATCCTTCACCCCTTGTTTGACCAGCCCGTCAAAAAGGGTTTCAAGCTGAGCCCTGTTTTTCAGGGTCAAAGAGGTTTCCGGTGCCAGGACTGTTTTGCCGTTAACGTTTTTGACAATGATATCCTTGCCAGACCCGTTGGATTCCCTGGAAGTCATCATTCTCCAGTGGTCCTGAAATAGTGGTTTACCCTTTCCAGAACCTTTGAAGGGCTGAAGGGCTTTTCTATCAGTTCGGTATCAAGCAGGCTTAGGGTCCATTCATAGTCATTCCTGTGAATCCTGGCTGTGACAATGAGGGTTAAAAAAGGTCTTTCTTTTTTTAAGGGATCCGTCATCATACAAAAGGTTTTACCATCCATTGTGGGCATGTTGATGTCTGAAATCACTGCATCCGGTGCTTCTGCGTGAACCAGTTCAAGTCCTTTTTGTCCGTTTTTTGCCGTCAGGACCCGAAAGCCAGCCTGGACAAATTTTACCTCCAGAACCCTTCGGATATGGGCCTCATCATCAATGATCAAAACGGTTTTTTGTGATTTATCCAATTTGCAAATCCCCCTTGGGTAAGGTTATCATAAAATTGCTGCCCTTTCCGGGTTCACTGGTGACCTCGATAAATCCATTGTGATTTTTGATGATTTCAGCGGTAATGGCCAACCCAAGACCATTTCCGGTCTGTTCTGCGACCTGGTTGTTTTCAGACCGAAAAAACTTATCAAAAATATGGGGCAGGTCTTCCTGACTGATGCCAAATCCTGTATCTTGAATTTCAAACAGGATGGTTTCAGGGGTTTCCTTAAGCGACAAACTGACAGATCCTGAGTCAGGTGTGTATTTAACGGCATTTCCCAGCACATTGATCAAAGCTGCCTTGAGCATTTCCTTGTCCCCGGAAATCGTGGGCATCTGGTCTGGCAAACGGTTCGTAAGACTGATATTTTTTTCAAGGGCTGTTGCCGTAATAGAGTCCATGCAACTTTCCACCAGCCATTTGCTCTTCACGAGTTCCTTTTTCACTGACAACTGGCCCATGCCGGTTTCAGCAAGTTTTAAAATGGGGAGTGAGCTGACAAAACCTACCTTAAGGTGAATAGGCCCATGAAACGTTTTTCTTGACTATTTTTCCAGTTTAGGCATAGGATTCCCCCCATGACAAAGCAATTTTCACAGTTTTCGGATCTACTGCTGCCTAAGGAGTTGCTTAAACCGTTTCGGGACGTTGAGGCAGAATACCTTGGTCCCTTCATTTCGGGACAGGCGAGCGTGCATACCACAGATAGGCGGGAACAGGAGTGTGTTATCGAGGGACTCAGTGAGCGAGAACGGCTATCTGAGCGAAAAAAGATAACCAAACTCTTGAGTAAACCTTGTGGCTGCGGGAATGACTGCCAAAAGAAGTTCACGGTTAGCGAGATTCTGGACGCACGTGAAGATTTCCGACAGATGTCCTGGGCGGAGCAACATAGCTTCATTATCGGCAAACTCCAATCGTTCATTCACAGCACTGCGCAGTCTAAATCCGCCCGTACATCCCAATCACGACAGCGGCAGCGATTCGATTACTGCATTACTGCGGATCGCCCGGTGTGCAGGCAATTTTTCCTCCTGTACTATGGAGAATCGATCGATAGGTTGAAGAGACGGCAGAAGTACCTGATCGAGACAGGAACGGTGCCCCCTGCTCACGGTAACACGGGCAAGAAACCCAAACACGCTTGTTCAGGAGACGTCATTGAGGCTGTCCTGAGTTTCATTTCAAACTTCGCCGCTATCCATGGCCTTCCCGATCCGGGTCGAGATTTGAGGGCTGGCAAGGGCAAGTTGACCATCTACCTACCCACAATAATGAACTTCATGGCAATTCACCGGATCTACCGGAAAAGCATGGAAGGTAGCGACGGTCGGGTAGTTGAGTATCACGCTTTCAGGAGGCTATGGGTTGATAACTTTCCCCACATAGTATTCTCGAAGACCAAGAGCGATTTGTGCATGACGTGCGAAGAGCACAAGAAGCAGATCAACATCACCGTAGCAGCAGGTACTGAAGAAGAAAAACTTGAAGCTCTTGAGAAGGCAAGGAAACACTTGCTTTCTGCCATGAAAGAGCGTACTCATTATCGCCAATGCATTGAGGTCTCCAGGCAATCCTATTCTGTATTGATGAAGGGCGAAGAACAACAGAGCAAACCAGATAAAATGCACTACTCTTGGGATTTCGCACAGCAAGTGCATTACCCATACGAGGATCATCAAGTTGGCCCCATTTACTTCAAGGCGCCTAGAAATGCGCAGTTGTTCGGGGTCTGCTGTGAAGCTTTACCACGCCAAGTCAACTACCTGATCGACGAAGCTGACTTTCCAGGCAAAGGAGCTGATACAGTGATTGCTATGCTGCACCATTTCTTTGCGTGCTACGGCCTCGGAGAGCAGCACCTGCTGTTAACTGCTGACAACTGTACGGGGCAGAACAAGAACAATGCTGTTCTGCACTATTTGTTGTATAGAACAATAGCTGGCCTACACGCCAAAATAGACTGGTCTTTCATGTTGGTTGGACATACCAAGTTCTCGCCGGACGCCTATTTCGGACTACTGAAAAAGAAGTACAGACGTTCCAGGACCTATACCTATAGGCAACTCATCAACATTATAAACACCTCTACAATCAAAGAATGCAATGTCTGCCACCCTTACAGAGATGATGATGGGAGTGCCAGCTTCAGATACCATGCGTGGACCAAATGGCTGGAGAAGTACTTCCGGAAGCTGCCAGGGATAACCAACTACCACCATTTTTCCATGGATTCCAGTAATCCTGGAGTAGTAACCGCGAGACGCTACGTTGACTCTGAACAAGAGACCTTTGAACTGCTGAAGAAGACCGCCGATTACTCGGCTCTATTAGACGGTTCTATCCTCCCCAAGGAAGTCACCCCAGCAGGACTATCTCCGGAACGTCAGTGGTATCTGTACGACAAGATCCGGGAACACATACCAGATCCAATGGACAAGGATGCGACAGCTCCTCTCCCAGCTGTTGCGCGTCCTACCAAGAAGCAGAATGGCCCGCCCGTCACCAAACTAACACAGCACTGCCAGATAGGCTTGTTGTAGATGATTGATGAGACCATATTTTCTATTCACCTTAAGGTAGGTTTTGTCAGCTCACTCACCAAATACTCTGGATCAATTGGTCCAGCCGGTTGGTTTCATCATTGATGGTGTTAAAAAATTCTTTTTGCATTTCCAGATTCGTGATTTCCCCTTCCATCATCATTTCATTGTAAGCCTTGATATTGGTCAGGGGTGTTCGTAATTCATGGGCAATATGATTGGTAAAATCCTGCTGGGATTTTTCAGCTTTCTTTTCCCTGGTAATATTGACCACCTTGACCAAACGGCCAAACAGTATCTCGTCCGGACCGGTCAATGACTGGACCGAGGCCAGAAAGTGCTGGTCTGGATGAAAAGCGGGAAAACCAACCTCAAGGCGAGCCATGTCAAGCCCTTGGTCCATAAGGGTCTGCTGCTGGACAAAAGACTTGAGGGCTTCATGGCCTGGGGCGTCAAAAAACGAGTGATTCATAATCTCTTTTCGATCCATATCCAGCAGGGTCAAAAAATAATCATTAATAAAAAACACCATATCCTTGATATCGACCATCAAAATACCAAAGTCAAGGTGATTAAAAATATGGAACATTTGATTGTTTTCATAGGTCAGCACTTGTATTTTAGCCGTCAGCTTCTGGGTTTCCTGCTCTGCAGACGATATTTGTTCCCGGGTACGATTAAAAAAAGTTTCCAGCTCCCTGGCAATGGTCTGGACATTTGCCTGATGGGGGCCAGGGGTTGCAACTCCTTCATTTGCCGGGATGAATTTTTCAAAGGGATTTAACAGCAGATAAAACCAATAGTACCCACACATCGATGCCAGGAGAATAAAAAAGATTACCTGCAAGGGCAAAATAAGATTTTCCATGGTAAAAAAAGTTCTGCTGACCAGGGCTTTTCCAAGGCGCACCACTACTTCGGGAATTCCGTTTTTAAAGACCGGCTTGGTAAATTCCAGGTAGGGACTGCCATCGGCCAGTGTGAATTCCTGTATTTGGTATCCCGTGACAACCATGGCCTTGAGTCCTACAGATTTGGGAATCTCTTTTTGAATATCCTCCAGGAAAAATGAAATAATGGGCTTGTCTTGCTTTTGACTTTGAATCACAAAATAGTCAATTTCCCGGTTGGATACCAGATGGGTAAGTTCCCGAAAAAAAAAACTGTTATCAAGAGTTTCAAAATTCCTGCCATAGGCAAGCCCAACCATTTTGACCAAAGATTGGCCGATGTTCCTAATATCCTGGTTTTCTTTTTCCACCTCATTTTTAAACCGGGCATGGGAAATCATGAAGATTCCAACGATCAGAAAGGCAAATATTGACAAAAGAAGACTTTTTTTATATTTCATAAACAAACAACGCTCCGCAGTTTATCTCACATCCACGCAAGATGCTATTAAATAACAGGATTAATCGTTTTTATCCCCATAAAAATCAAATTTCTCGGCAAAAATCCTGTTTTTGGATTCCCTCCAGAGCATCCTGCAAGGCAAAGGGTTTTCCCGTATGGTAGCCCTGGGAATAATCAACCCCCCATTGCTTCAGAAGGTCAAGTATGCTCTGGTTTTCCACGAATTCAGCAATGGTTTGAATTTTCAAATGTTTTGCAATGGAAACAATGGATTGAACCATGACCTGGGCCAGGGGGTCTGTGTGCAGGTTTTGAATAAACATACCGTCAATTTTCAAAAACGAGATCGGCAGCTTCTTCAAATACCCAAAGGAACTGTAGCCTGAACCAAAATCATCCAGGGAAATGGAAAACCCCATGGCCTGAACCTGCTCGATCACATGGATAACCCGGTCGAAATTCCGGATGGCTACGGTTTCCGTGATTTCAAAGTTGAGCCAGGAGGCTGGGAAATCCAGCTGGGACAGGAAAAAAAGAAAATAGTTTAAAAATGCCTCATCCTGCAATGACTGGCCTGAAATATTAATGGCCCAGGAAATTTTGGCATGGTTTAAAAAGGATTTTGAACTTTTCAGGATACGACAGGTCTCCTCGAGAACCCACTCATCAATGAACGGCATTTTATTATACCGTTCCGCTGCCGGCAAAAACAGGTAGGGAGCAATCATTTGACCGGTCTTATCCTTTAACCGGATCAGGATCTCATAGTGCATATTTCCCCCCTGCAGGGGAATGATGGGCTGACAGAATAGGACAAATTGCCGGTTCTTGACCAGCTCTTCCATCTGTGTGGCAAAGTCTGCCTGGGTCTGCTTTTCAGCTAACTTGGCATCTCCGTCTTTAAAAACGCTGATACAGTCCCCGCCTTTTTCCTGGGCAGCCTCCACGGCAATTTCTCCGCGGACAATGATTTCTGCTGCATCCTTGATTTCCCGGGTGATATTCACCAGGCCCATTCGCATGGTAATATGGATGATCGCATTCTGGAATTGATATTTCTGCCGGGCAACTCCCTTTCTGATCCGTTCCAATACCTCTCTGCTGTGGTCCCCTTGGGGCATATCAGACAGGATCACGGCAAATTCGTCCCCCTTGATCCTGGCCAGAAAATCCTGCTCTCTGAAATGCTCCTTTAAAACGATAGACAGCTGTTTTAAGACTGCATCGCCAGCAGCCATTCCATAGGCATCATTGAGCAATTTGAATTGATCAATATTAAAGAAACAAACAGCCGTGTGGTTTCTGATCCGGGAAGCCTCTGCCAGAATGGTCTGAAGTTTGTTTTCAAAACTGACTCGGTCAGCCAGCCCGGTAAGGATGTCCAGGTCCGAATGGATAATTTTCCTGACCCGCTGGGCAATCACTTGCATCAGCTTCCGGTCACCGGTCACAAAATCCTGGCCCTCTTGCCTGCGAAGGCACCCGATCACACCGATGTTGTTAAAGCCTGAGTCCATAACCGGGGAAGCCATCACTATAAAAGACCCTCCCAGGGATTTGTCTCCGCCAAACAACTCTTTTTTATTGACCACATGGGCTTGACCGGTTTGTGTGACAACATCAAAGATTTTTTTGACCATTTCCCTGATCTGGGATTTTTTTACAAGTAAATCCGTGGTCTGATTTGTCTGGAACACCCAGTGCCCCATGGCTGGAAGAAGTAAAAAAGCCCCATCCACCTCCATAAATTCCGTAATATCCCTGACCACATTCTCCAGGCTTTTTCCGGTATTCAAATTGTTCTTGGCATACTCGTCGGTCTGGTAAATCAGGTTCAATTCTTCATAGCGCTGGGACAACTCTTGGATCATTTTCTCATTTTCCATGGTCACATTATGCTGGGACCCCATGCACGAGGCCACATCTGAAAAATAGCGTTGGGCCCCATGGATCGTGGAAACTCCAGGGATATCCCTGGGGACAAGTCCGATAAAATACAGATTTGATTCAAGGTCTTCAAGGTCAAGGCCATGGACCAGGGCCAGGCGATCATCAGGGCAAAGGTCGTGGATCCTCCCCGGAAACAGCCATGGTTTTTGAGCCTTTGCCTGGGCAAGAATCTTGTCAATCAGTTGACTGTCTTCACTGCCTGAATCCCAGTGTTTTTCATATTGCTCATCAATCACACCACAAACCAGGTCTTTGCCCAGCACCTGTTTTAGCATACGGACATATTTACCCATATCCATGCTGTCAAAATCAATACGATGTGTCATTTAACCCTGCCCTAGTTTCTACTAGTTTCTACTAGTTTCTAAAAGTCTTGTCATTCAAAAAGTATGGCAAACCAGTCCTCAAGATTTTCAAAAGTTTCCCCTATCTTCACCTAAACATCAAATAAAAGTCAAGTTGAAATTCCAGGCAGCACGACTGACGCATGAAATATTTTAAAAAGCTTTGCTGTCTCGCGCGCACAATTTTTTGGATTTTTCTCAGCATTTTTTTCTCAATAGCGTATCAGAATTGTAAAAAATCATCTGCT
>JAQICW010000280.1 GCA_027858355.1 Desulfobacula sp. | reverse complement strand
AACCGTCAGGTCGTTGAAAACACGGTCAGTTTAAAAAATGACATTGGTTTTGTTTCTTTTCCGGTTAAAGATAACAGAATAAATACTATTGAGATCGTTAAAGACGAAATAGTCATCATACTGAATCCTTCTCACCCATTGGCGCAAAAACAGCAAATCAAAGCCACAGACCTTGAAGGACACATGATCATCATGCATGAAGAGGGGTCATATTTTCAGAAAATGATTCATGATCTGCTTGAAGCCGACAATGTTTCAGTGACCATGCCCATAACATTTTCCAACAATGAGGCCATTAAAAAGGCTGTGGAAGGTGGTACTGGAATCGCTCCGATTTCAAAAAAAGTGGCTGCCAAGGAGATTGAATCAGGAAAACTAATCGCACTTCCATTGTCGTCCACACCGTTATATCGCACATTTTACATGATACATCACAAGGAAAAATATCTCTCTGATCCGCTCAAACGGATTATCAACCTGATCAAACAGGTGTAATTATCTCAATTGGCAACATCCTTTAAAAACTCTAAAAGAGCTTGAATTGAATTTTTATGCAGTGTATACAATTTTGTCATGGTAATTTAATTTTTCATGAAAAAGGGTTATCAACATGAATCTTGGCCAACTTAAAATTTTTTACCTTTCCGCAAAAATGGGGTCTTTAAGCAAAGCCGCAGAAGAACTCAATGTTACCCAGCCTGCAATAACAAAAGGAATTCAGCGTCTCCAGGAACACCATGACATAAAGCTGTTTAATCGATTCGGCAAAAAACTGGTTTTAACGGATGCAGGCATTGCATTATATCAGATTGCTGAAAAAATATTCGACCTGGAGGTCCATGCAGAGGCTACGATCAGGGAATTCTTACAGCAAAAACAGGGCCATATCCGTATTGACGCAGGTGAGAGTTTCGGAGCTTATTATCTGCCATCAATTGTAAACCCTGTCAGCAAAGAACATCCCAATGTTCGCTTTGCAGTAAACATCTTACCCTCTGCCCTTGTTGTGGAAAATGTCGCCAACCTGAATAATGATATCGGGTTTATATCCTATCCCATAAAAAACGAGAAGGTAATTTGCCGTGAAATTCTTGAAGATCATATGATTTTTATTGCTTCACCATCCCATCCCCTTGTAAATAAAAAACGCTTAACCCATATGGACCTTTCCGGGCAGTCCATGATTGTTCATGAAAAGGGATCCCTTTCCTTTCAGATCACCCATGATTTTTTTAAAAAAAACAAAGTTGATATTGTTGTTTCCCTTGAACTTTCAAGCAACAGGGCCATCAAACAAGCTGTGGAAGATGGCCTTGGCCTTGCATTGGTTTCAAGGAACACTGTTTACGGTCATATCCAAATGAAAAAACTGGCAGTGCTACCATTCCCCGGGCCACCCATTACGCACAAGTATTATATTGTACATCATAAGGACAAATATTTCTCTGAGGTACTCAATCAATTGATAGAAACGGTTGATCATTGGGCACTTGAATATCACAAGTCCCTTAGGTAATCTTCATTTTAAAAAATTCAGAATATCAATTGAACCAAATCATTTTTCAAAAAAACCATAAACATATAAAAACTTACTGCTTAAATTTTCATTGAACTTTTTATCCCCCTGACGAAATTGCCAGGAAAATGAACTGCTCCCAAGAGCTTCGGCAAATTGCCATTGATGCATAAACTTCTGACCTGTTAGCTTTTCAAGCGCCTTTTTCTGTTCTTCTGAGATCCAATCGGAATCCATGGAATTTATTTTATCCATTGTAATTTCCATTTCATTAATCCTTGAAGCAGATAAAACAATATCCAGAATTTTGGGTGTCAAGGAAATTTGGGCAGACAATGCTTTTTTCATTTTCATTGCCGATTCAAATTTTTTATCCATAAGCGTTTCAAGCGATTTGCTTGAAAAACCGGTTTTATCTATTCTGAGCGCCACCTCTTTGGTCATCTGGTAGGAGACCGGCCTGTAGGTTTCCTGGGTAAATACATTCTGCATAAAAAAAAGGCTGACAAAACTTATCAGGGCAGCAATCACCGGGGTGATGAGCCAGCCGCTTGAGATACCACCGACAACACGCCAATTAATGCTCTTACCGCCCTTTAATAAGCCCATTCCAATGACGGCACCCACAATGGCCTGGGAGCTTGAAACCGGGACCAGGGGAATGGAAGGCAGTCCGTGGGATTGCAGAAATGCCTCCAGACCCTGGGAGGAAAAAAGAAACAGAACAATAGAATGTGACCACACTGCAACAAGGGCTGCCACCGGAGAAAGGTCCATTATTCCCGAACCCACAGTCGCCATGACCCGTTTTGAATAGGTGAGTACGCCTACAGCAATGGCAACCCCACCAAAACAAAATAATTGTTGGGCAGCCGAAAGGTTAAACAAGCCGAAAACAGAAATATCGGAAAATGGAGAGACCGGAATAAACACACCCATGACATTTGCAATATTATTTGCTCCAAGGGAATAAGAACCAAAAATCCCCGCAAGAAGCAACCCGTTGCGTGTATATCTATCCAACCTGAACATATGAATTTTAAAAGTTTGAATGATAAAAACAATTAACTTATAAAAGAATATGGCAAAGAGCGCCGATAAAACAGGGCATAATATCCAGGTTGAAACAATTTTTGTCAGAGAATCAACATCCGTTAACGAACCTGAAAAAAAATTCCATCCGATGATGGCACCCACAATGGCCTGGGAGGTTGATACAGGAAACCGGGCCAGGGTCATGAGATAGACACTTAAGGCTGCTGCAAATGCCACGACAAATGCGCCTCCCAGTGCATTTATAGATCCTAATTTCCCCAGGGTATGGGAGGCACCGGCTCCACTGATAACAGCACCCAGAATAATAAATATGCTGCAATAAATAGCAGCGGTCCGAAATTTTATCATCTTGGCGCCGACCGCAGTGCCAAACACATTAGATGCATCATTGGCACCCAGAGACCAGCCTAGAAAAAGCCCGCTGGACAAAAAAAATGCAAACATTTTAATCTCCTAAAGAGAACGTTTGATGACAAAAATACTCAGATCATCTGATACATCTTCGGCCCTGTCGGCAATTTTGTCCACATGCCTGACCAAATCCCGCAACTGCATCTTCTGACTCAGCCGCAATTCAGTATCCCTGAATATTCTTTTTTGAAGCATTGTAGAGATCTTATCACATTCAGTTTCCCAGAAAGAGACCTTATGCATGTAATTTGCAATACAAGAGATGTCCTTAAAAAAACACCTTGATGATTGCACAAGGGCTTCCGATGCATTTACTACATTTCTAACAAGCTCTTTAAAGTCATCGTGGAACTTGGGATCAATTTCGATGCATTCAATATCAAAACGGTATAGGGTTCCTTTAAAACGGTCTATGAGCGCATCCAGTCTTTCAAGGAGATCAAGCACATCTCCCCTGGATTCGGGGATCAAGGTTTTACGATACAATTTTTCTTCAATGCCCCGTCGAAGCGCATCCCCCTTATGTTCCATCTGGGTAATTTCATCTATTGTTCTTTGAAACCTGTCTTTTTTGCCGCTCAAATAAATATCGATCCCGGATTTGAATAATAATCCGGCTTCACTGAACTGGTCTAAAAAATCATCTATCTCTTTTTCGATACCAATCTTTTTTTTCAATATATTATCCATATCCAGAAAATCCTTATATAAATAACGAATAAAATTGTTGGGTTAATATAAAAGCTGAAGTTTCACCGAAATAAATGTATAATTATCAAGCAACCATGCGTAGCAGTATGTCAATGAAATATTTTTTCAAGGATTTGGGGTGACTATAGCAAACTGCATCAAAATCCTCGCTCAATGCTGCTTTGGTAATGATATGCCTAAGGTCAGAGAAGGCAAAACTGTTAC
>JAQICW010000333.1 GCA_027858355.1 Desulfobacula sp. | reverse complement strand
GCTGTCATGTATCTTGGTAAAATCGTTGAATTTGCCGAATCTGAGGAATTGTATAAAAATCCTTTACACCCTTACACCAATGCTCTTTTGGCGGCTTCACCCATTCCAGATCCCAATTTCAAAAGAAAAATACAGCCATTGATAGGGGATGTGCCAAGCCCCATCAACCCGCCAACTGGATGCAGGTTTCATACCCGGTGTCCCAAACACCAGGATATCTGTTCCCAGGAGGAACCTGAATTTATTGAATATGAAAAGGGGCACTTTGCAGCCTGCTTTTTTATTTAAAGCCAACCGAAAACCGCCAATTTTTCCGATTACGGGGTTGGGATCTAATGTAGCGTGTGGGCTGTTCTCATTATAATCTCTTCCTGCAGGGCCTTAGTAAGATCCACAAAATAATCTGAATATCCTGCGACTCTGACAATCAGGTCCTGATAGTTTTCAGGATGCTTCTGGGCCTTTCTTAACGTTTCTTCAGAGACCACGTTAAATTGCACATGGTGACCATCCATTTTAAAATAGGACCGGATTAAATGCAAAAGCGCCTGAACTCCTTTTTCCTCTTTAAAAAGATCAGGCAGAAATTTTTGATTTAAGAGTGTCCCGCCTGTTTTTAAATGATCGATCTTGGCTGCAGATTTTAACACGGCCGTTGGGCCTTTCCTGTCTGCACCCTGGACCGGAGATATTCCTTCGGAAAGCGGGACTCCCTTTTTTCTTCCATCGGGCAGAGCCCCTGTGATTTCACCAAAATATACATGACAGGTGGTGGGCAGAAGATTAATCCTGTGAACCCCTCCTTTTGCATTGGAGCGACCCGTCACCAAACCATGGAATGCATTAAACACCATCTTTAATATATCATCTGCATAATCGTCATCATTGCCATATTTGGGTGCTTTATCCAATTGATGTATAAGGATATCGTTTCCTTCAATATTATTTTCCATGGCTGACAGCAATTTTTCCATGGACACGTTTTTTTTATCATATACATTATATTTCAGTGATGAAAAGCAATCTGTAATAGTTCCCATTCCAACGCCCTGGATATAAGAGGTATTATATCTTGCACCGCCCTGGTTATAATCCTTTGCATTTTTTATGCAGTCCTCTGTAACAAGGGAAAGTAAGGGGACAGGCATATACTTTGCGTTAATCTGTTCAATGATATTGTTACCATTGATCTTGATATTAACAAAATGTTCCAATTGCTTTTTATAGGCGCAAAAGAGATCATCAAATGTTTCAAAACTTTCCGGATCTCCTGTTTTAAGACCGATCTGCTTTTTGCTCAGAGGATCCCAGCCATTGTAAAGGGTGATTTCCAGGATTTTGGGGAGATTAAAATAGCCTGTCAAAATATAACATTCCTTTCCAAAAGCACCTGCTTCAACACAGCCTGAAGCACCTGCCATTCTCGCATCTTCCATTGATTTACCATGAAGGGTCATCTCCTGGACAATGGCATCCGTATTAAACACAGAGGGCTGACCAAATCCCGTGGCAATAATCTTTAATGCCCGTTTGATAAACCTGTCTGGATTTTTCCGGGACACCTGGATCATGGAACTGGGCTGCAAAACCCTCATCTCCTCAATCACATCAAGAACAAGATAGGTTAATTCATTGATTCCATCCTGGTTATCCTTTGTGACACCACCAAGATTGATCGTGCAAAAATCAACATAAGTATTGCTTTCCTTTGCAGTTACGCCCACCTTTGGAGGGGCTGGATGGTTATGAAACTTTATCCAGAAACAGCACAGCAGCTCCTTTGCCGCATCCCGGGTGATTGTTCCATTCTCAATATCTTTTTTATAAAAAGGATACAGATTCTGATCAAACCTGCCCGGGTTATAGGCATCCCAGGGATTGAGTTCTGTTATGATCCCGACATGCACAAACCAATAATACTGCAAAGCCTCGTGAAAGGTTTCAGGCTTATTGGCAGGCACCCACCGGCAAAGACGGGCCATTTTCTCCAGTTCTGCTTTCCGCTTGGAATTAGTTTCATCCTTTGCCCTTTGTTCCAGTTCATCTGCATGGCGGTTGGCAAAAACAATCAGGGCATCTGCTGCTATATCAAGGGAGGTTAAGACCTCCTGTTTTTCAAGAGCATCTTTATCCTCAAAAAAATCAATGCCCCCAAGACATTGCCTGATATCTTTCTTCAGGTCATTGAATCCTTTCTGGTAAATCAAATCCCCTCCGGCAGTATGACCTGGAGATCGCTGTTCCTGGAACTCGGTAAAAATTCCGGCATGAAAAGCATCAATCCACTGATTCTCCATGGCCGCAAATATCTTTTCCCTTATGGTTTTGCCCTTCCAGAACGGGATAATCTTTTCCGCATAAATTTTCTTTGTTTCCTGGGAAACTTTATAAGACACTTTGGGTCTTGAGTCTAAAATCTCAAGATCGGTCAGGGAATGAAGGCAAATTTCAGGATATGTGGGAACAGCTTTGGGTTCAGGGCCGCGTTCTCCAACAATCAGTTCATTGTCATCAATAAATATTTTTTTATTTTCAAGAATATGTTTCAGACACAATGCCCTTTGAACGGGGATGGATTTATCCATGCTGACATAGGTTTTATAAAAACCAGTAACAAGTTCGGCCCTTTCATGGGAGATGGTCACCTTTTTATCCCGGGTCTTTTTTCTTAAGCTTTCTATTCTTGAATTCATTATTTTATCCACCATTTTTTTCTGTCGATTTTTTTTATCCGCCAATCGTAACACTGAATCCTCTGGACTCAAATTGTTCTTTTACTTTTACAACCCTCTCATCGGTCGGAGGCTGTATATCTTTCATATAATTTATTATATTCAATGCCTCATATTTTCCTTCCCCTGCCTTATGAAAGGGCAAAATGTGAATATCCCGGCAAATTGTATTTTCTTTTAAAAAAGCAATAATCCTGCCAATGTTTTCATCTGTATCTGTCATCTCAGGGATGAGGGGAAACCGCAACCTGACTGCGGCCTTTTGTTTTGATAATTGTTTTAAATTATCCAGCACAGGGCCAACGCTCTTCCCCGTATATTTTTTGTGTGCTTTATCATCTGACAATTTAATATCATAAAGGATTAAATCTGCTTTTTGAGCAGCCGTTAAAAGGACTTTAACTTCACCATATCCTGAAGTATCCACACAGGTATGAATTTCTTTTTTTTTGCATAGGTCCAGAAGCCTGAATAATAATTGAGGCTGGCACAAGGGTTCCCCGCCTGAAAATGTTACACCACCGCCTGAATCATCGTAGAAAATAAGATCTTTTTCTATCTCTTCCATCAAAACGGCAGCAACCCTGTCAATATCTTCCATGTTGATTTTCAAAGGCATTGCCTGGCTTTCCGGGTTATGGCACCAGCAGCAGGACAAGGGACAGCCGCAAAAAAAGAGCGTGGTTCTGATTCCGGGACCATCATGGATGGAAAATCTTTGAATTTTAAAAATATATGATTTTTCAATCATTCAGATTTTTCTCATATCAGTTTTTTAATATTGCTTTTATGTTGTAAGGAAAAAATTGTTTTTTCACAACTAAAATTGTTTGAAATAAAAAAAACCATACTATACCTCGATGATGTCTTTGCAGGCCATTGAGTAAAATCTTTGGCAAAAAAGCTACCCTTACCCAATTGCTCAAACGTCAACACCCGTTTAGTTTTCTAATTTTAAAGGCATCCCTGTTCACAGTTTAAACTTGACTTCCCCTCACAATATTTCTACAATAATGGTATCGATAGTCAATAAGGAGAATGCAATGCAAACGACAATATCAAGCAAATATCAAGTGGTCATCCCCAAACCGGTTAGAGAGCATCTAAACCTTAAGCCAAAGCAAAAGCTGACTATCATAGAAAAGGACGGGATGCTCATCCTTATACCCCAGGCATCTCTTGATGATTTACGAGGTATAGCAGCAGGTGCCAAGATCGATGGTTACCGGGACAAAAAGGATCGCTTCTGATGATTATTGTTGACTCTTGCGGCTGGCTGGAATGGTTTGCCGATGGGGAATTGGCTGATAAGTATAAAGATTATCTAGCAGACCAGGATAAGCTCCTGATACCTGCAATCATTGTCTACGAGGTCTATAAAGTGCTTAAAAGAGAGACCAGCGAAGAAAAGGCACTGCTCGCTGCAGGGTATATGAAAAATTCTTCGGTAATCTCGTTTGATGATAACCTTGCCATTGCAGCTGCCGATATAGCCCTACAGGAAAAATTAGCCATGGCAGACGCCATCATAGTGGCTGTATCGCGAGCCCATAATTGCAGAATCATTTCTTCGGATTCAGACCTGAAAGATCAACCCAATGTGAAGTACATTCCAAAAAAGCATTAGGATTATCTGCTGATCAGCTTGAGCTTCTTGGCCTTAATCTACCTAAACCACTGGAATGGCTTTCTTTTTTGCTTAATGATCTGATTTTATTATCCGACATTCCCTCAAAGGTACAGACCGCCTCTGTAAAACATGGTCTTAAAATCGGCCGGGACTTTTTTTTGGAACTCGCCCTTACAGCCTGTCATGACGGCATGTTTACGGGTAAATGGATATTGTTGGCAGACCTCTGGTTTTATATCCTGAATCAAACAGCTAAAGCAGTGTTCTTGCGGGTTTGATTTCAGCCAGGGGCATGTCCGGGCAATGACACCTGTATCCTGATCCAGCCAGATTCTGTATTGAATATCTTTACCACTTTTATGAACTATCTTGACCCGTTCCATAATATCCCGGCGGCCAAGGGCCTGCCACCTGAGGTAATCTTCTTTTGTGCAATCATTGCTATACCCGAGACTTCTGCAACATTGCCCACACCGACAACAGGTAAACCCATTCATATGGTTTTCAATCCATATACCATCGCTGTCCTTTTCTTGCGACATTCCGGGGCAGGCCCGGGTCTGGAAAACAATGGCGCAGATGCGGGCTATAATTTTCAATGGGTATTTTGTTGTCTCCAATATATGGGAAAAATAAAAGCCCAGATCTTTGTCATCAATCTTTTGCAGCGGATAATCCCGGCCATGTTGAATCCATATACTGGTATCTTTTCCTTGTTGTATAATCCTGTACCGGCTGTTCAGGATCAAAGGGGCAAGTTCCCGGTAAATCAGGGGCTGGGGACCATATTGCTGGAAATCAATTGCAATGGCATCCAGAACTTCTTCTCTTGTTAAAAAAATCCAATTATTTTTCTCCATATTTTCCATGTTCCTTTTAAAACCGGAATGGATTCCAACAATGAAAATATTTAATATTCTATCTTTTTATTTCAGTCCTTGCTTTGTCCATGTAATATCTTCTTTATAAAATTATCATTCTCAGATGTATTGTAAAAAATCAAGGCAGGTACTTATTAATATTTTTTTCATATAAGAACCATATAAAATTATTCTAAATTTGTAAAATAATCATTGACACATTAAAAATTCCATGTAATGAATGAGAATTCATTTTTAAAGGGCGGGTATAAGGACTGGATGCTTTTAGACTTATGAGACACAATATTTCTGATAACTTTCTATTTGTATTATTCAATATATGTATCAATCACGACGTTATGACTTGTTCCAGAAGAAATATTATTTGCGATATGTCAATGAGCATCAATTCATTATTGGATAATTAACAATTTAAAATAATTAATTTTTGTAACATCAATACCAGGAGGATATTTAAAAATGGCACAAGTTATTTCCGATCGAAGGGATATTGAATTTGTAATCCATGAGCAGCTTGATGCAGAAAGCCTTTCCCAGCTTCATGAAAATTTTGCTGATTTTAATAAAAAAACCATCAATCTTATCATTTCAGAAGCAAAATACTTTGCAGTCAAAGAACTCTTACCTGCAAACAAGGAAGGGGACGAACAGGGCTGCACTCTTGAGAATGGAAATGTAACCACCCCGGATTCTTTTAAAAGACTCTACAAAATATTTAATGAAGGAGAGTGGCTTGCTGTAACCGAAGATCCTGAATGGGGCGGCCAGGGAATGCCAAGAACGGTTGCCTCTGCTGCTGCTGAATATTTCAACGGTGCAAATTTCCCCTTTATGATGTACCCAGCCCTTACCCAGGGCGCGGGCCATTTGGTGGAAAAATTCGGCACCAGAGAACAAAAAGAAACTTATCTTAAAAACATGTTCACGGGCAAATGGGCCGGCACCATGCTTTTAACCGAAACCGGAGCAGGATCTGATGTTGGCGCACTGACCACCAAAGCCGTCAAAAATGATGACGGAACATTTACCATCACTGGTGAAAAAATATTTATTTCAGGCGGTGACCATGACCTGGCAGAAAATATTATCCACCCTGTTCTTGCCAGGATAGAAGGTGCGCCGGAAGGCACAAAAGGGATTTCTCTTTTTCTTGTTCCAAAATACCGTGTCAATGAAGATGGAACTTTGGACAAATTCAATGATGTGGTCTGTACAGGGCTGGAACATAAACTGGGCATCCACGGAAACAGTACCTGTTCACTGTCTCTTGGTTCCAAGGGCAATTGCATCGGCACCCTTCTTGGCGAGGAAAACAAAGGCATGAAAGCCATGTTTCTGATGATGAACGAAGCAAGGTGTCTTGTGGGATTCCAGGGATTTGCCTGTGCCACAGCCGCTTATATGTATGCCCTTGATTATGCAAAAAACAGGATACAGGGCAAAGATATTCTTGAATTCATGAATCCGGAAGCCAAATCCGTACCCATCATCAGGCACCCTGATGTAAGAAGGCAGTTGATGATGATGAAGGTATCTGTTGAAGGGATGAGGTCGATTCTTTATTTTGTTATGTATTGCGCTGACATGGCCCGGCACGCACCCAGCCAGGAAGAAAAAGATAGGTATCAGGGATTTGTCGAAGTATTGACCCCCATTGCAAAAGGATATGTTACGGACCGATCTTTTGAGGTCTGCAGCCAGGGCATGCAGGTATACGGCGGTTATGGATTCATTGAAGAATATCCCATGGCCCAGCTCTTAAGGGATTGCAGGATTACAATGATTTATGAAGGCACAAACGGTATCCAGGCCATGGATCTTCTTGGAAGAAAACTTGGCTTAAATAAGGGCAAACCCATCATGGACCTGTTTGAAGAAATGCAAAAAACCATTGCTGCTGCAAAAGCCTTGCCCATACTTGAAAAACAGGCTGGCAAAGTTGAAGAAGCCATGAACAAGCTGGCAGAAGTCGCCATTCACATGGGTCAGACGGCCATGTCTGAAAAAGTATTGACTGCATTTGCCAATGCCCACCCTTTCCAGGATGCAACCGGGGATATCACCATGGCATGGATGCTGCTCTGGAGAGCCACCATTGCGGCCCAAAAACTTGAGAAGGCAAAAAAGAAAGATAAATCTTTCTATGAAGGACTAATTAAATCATTGCAGTTTTATGTGGAAACACAACTTCCCATAACTCTTGGCAGATTTAATGCGTTAATGAACACCAGCAGCGTTGCTGTGGATATTGACGACTCAATGTTCCCAAGCTAAACAAATATAACCAGAAGACGTCAAGAAAAGTACAGCAAATCACGGACAATGCTAATGTTGCTATTGCCATTGATCATGATTGCCCGACCTGGGAAGGCCTTGGAAAACTCAAATATATCTGAATTGTTTACCATATCTCTACTTTTAGGTATAAGACTATAGAAACATAATTCAAACTTTTAAAAAAAAACAAAAGCACGAACATGAAAAACATTAAAATTGATTTCCATAAAAGAAAGGCTTGCTTCTTCAAAAGGAATAGTACTCGACCCAAAACTGCTAAATAGAAAGGAGAATACCAAATGGATTTCACAGGGAAAAAAGCCCTTGTAACCGGATCAGGTGGTGGTATCGGCAAATCTATAGCACTGCTGCTGGCTGACATGGGGGCTGATATTGTTGTCAACGATGTTTCAATAGAAAATGCTCAACAAACAGCCAGAGAAATTATATCCAAAGGCAGAAAAGCCATTGTATCCAATGCCAATGTGGTCAATGACGTTGAAGTCAAAGAGATGTTTGAATCCATTTCATCGGATTTTGGCAGGTTAGATATCCTGGTGAACAATGCAGGGATCACAAAAGATTCTCTGTTGATGGACATGGGAGAACAACAGTGGGACCAGGTGATGGACGTGAATCTGAAAGGGGTATTTCTTTGCTGTAAATATGCGGCAAAGATGATGTCTGAACAGCAATATGGGAAAATTATAAACATTTCTTCAGCATCCGGCCAGATAGGAAATATAGGTCAGGTAAACTATGCAGCCAGCAAAGGCGGGGTAATCTCAATCACCAAGACCCTGGCCAAAGAACTGGCAAGATATAAAATCAACGTGAATGCCGTGGCACCTGGATTTATTAGGACACCCATGACACAAACCGTGCCGGAAAAAGTAGAAAAATATCTTATCGGACAGATACCATTAAGACGTGCTGGAGAACCGGAAGAAATCGCCAACGCCGTTGCCTTTCTTGCTTCCGACATGTCTGCATATATCACAGGACAGGTTCTGTCCATCAATGGGGGGATGTATGTTTAAAAAGAAAAATAAAACCAGCAAGATCATGTCAGCCGTTGAGGCACTCAAACTCATAAAAAGCGGAGATACAGTAACCACAAGTGGATTTCACGGTTCCTGTGTAGCTGAAGACCTGATCATCACCCTGGGCATAGAGTATGTCAAGAATCAAACACCAAAGGACCTGACCCTTGTTTATTGTGCCGGCCAGGGCGATTTTAAAACAACGGGTCTCAGCAATCTGGGACACCCGGGACTGGTTGGAAAAATAATTGCAGGTCATTTTGGCGGATCGCCGCTGCTTTCCAGGTTCGCGCTGGACAATAAAATCCAGGCCTATAATTTTCCCCAGGGAGTTCTGTCTCAAATGTTCAGGGATATTGCAGCCCATAAACCGCGCACCATCTCTGCAGTGGGCCTGGGGACCTTTGTGGACCCAAGACTCCAGGGCGGCAAGGTTAATTCAATTACTACTGAAGATATGATTGATCTGATTGAGTTTGACGGTAAAGAATACTTGTCCTATAAGACATTTCCCATTGATATCGCTATTTTAAGGGGAACCACGGCTGACGAGCTGGGAAATATTTCCATGGAAAGAGAAGCGTTGACACTGGAATCCCAGGCCCAGGCCATGGCTGTTAAAAATTCCGGAGGAAAGGTCATTGTTCAGGTTGAGCGTATTGCAAAACAGGGGACTTTAAGCCCAAGAGATATTGAGATTCCCGGAATTATGGTGGATGCGGTTGTTATAGGAAAACCTGAAAATCACTGGCAGACCTATGCAGAGCCGTATAACCCTGCCTACAGCGGAGAAACAAAGGCACCCATGGCAATGGTTCCGGCACTTGACCTGAATATTCGAAAAGTAATTGCCCGCCGTGCTGCCATGGAATTGCGGCCAAATGCTGTGATAAATCTCGGCATTGGTATGGCCGATGGCATTGCCAATGTGGCCAACGAAGAGGGGCTACTTGATGAATTCACACTGACGGCAGAACCTGGCGTGATCGGTGGGATGCCGGCTGCGGGCTCAGCTTTTGGTGCCGGCATGAACCCCCATGCCATAATTTCTCAGCCCTCACAATTTGATTTTTACCATGGCGGCGGTCTTGATATTTCTTTTTTAGGGCTTGCCCAGGTAGACAATAAAGGCAATAGCAATGTCAGCAAGTTCGGTCCCAAATTTTCCGGAACCGGAGGGTTTATTGACATATCCCAGAATGCCAAAAAAGTTGTATTTTTAGGAACATTTACAGCCAATGGGCTTGATGTACAGATTAATGATACCTCCATTACAATAAAGAGCGAAGGAAAAAACAAGAAATTTGTAAATGAGGTGGAGCAGATAACCTTTAGTGCCCAGCAGGCCCTGAATACAAAACGGCCCGTTCTCTATATAACTGAAAGGTGTGTTTTCATACTCACCGATCAAGGGCTTAAGCTCACTGAAGTGGCGCCGGGCATTGATATTGAAAAAGATATACTTGCCCATATGGAATTTAAGCCGATGGTGGCAGACAATGTAAAGGCAATGGATACAAGATTGTTTTCCAAAACTGCAATGGGACTTGCCAATGATATCCAATAGAATTTACGAATGATAAAAAAGGGCGTGAAGTCAGATATTGCAGGATCTGTGAAATGGCTTGCCCCATTGGCAAGTCTTTATAGTTCTCATTCATTGCCAAAAATGCTATAGTCATTCTTTCCATGCAATTTAATGCCGAAAGGAAAACAATTTTGGATGAAAAATATAAGATGAAAAATTTTAAAGCCAATGGTCTGCCCCTGTTAATCGGAAGCCTTCCCATGGACAGTCATGAGAAAGCAACAAAACTTGTTCTTGAGCATACTCCTGATATCCCTCTCTGGGTACAATTGCCCCTTAACAGAGAAGAAGGCATGATAATCCAATTTCTTCCCGGCCTCCCCGGATTTACCGGTACATCCGACAAAAGCTTTCTTGATACATCAAAGCCTGAATTTGATGAAGAATTTCTTGCTTTTTTTGAGGAATACTTGTCTGTAACTGAATCCGGAGCTGACCTTGGCACCTCCCGGTTTGCCCTGTCAGGTACCAGGGGTAAAGGATTTTTTGAATTTTTAAAACAGGTGGATGAAAACAATACGCCTTTTATAGCACTGAAAGGCCAGGTAACAGGCCCCATCACTTTTGGAACAGCGGTAAAAGATGAAAATGATAAAGACATCTTTTACAATAACCTGTTAAAAGATGCCGCCATAAAAAAACTTGCCCTGAATGCCAGATGGCAGGCCCATGAATTTTCAAAAAGAGGGGCTGTCCCCATTATTTTTATTGATGAACCTGCATTGGCCGGATTTGGAACCTCTGCGTATATTACCATTACCAAAGAAGACGTCATTCAAAGCATTGAAGAGATCATCCTGGAAATACATGCTGAAAATGGTCTTGCAGGTGTCCATGTCTGTGCCAACACAGAATGGGATATGCTTCTGGGCTCAGGGATTGATATTATCAGCTTTGACGCATATTCCTTTTTTGATAAATTTATCCTTTACCCTGAAATGATTAAAACCTATTTAGGCCAGGGGAAAATCCTTGCCTGGGGCATTGTACCGACTTCCAAAGCAGAAGTGATTGCAGCACAAACCACCCAGGGACTTGTTCAACTGCTCCATGACCAGATGGATGAATTATCCCGTAAAACTGGGATTGATAAAGAGACCATCATATCACAATCCTTTATTACCCCGAGCTGCGGTACGGGCTCCTTAGATCTTGACTCTGCCAAAACAGTATTAAAATTGACCAGAGAAGTATCCGATACCTTCAGGATAAAATAAAGGCAAGGCTATTGATTTTCTTTTAAGGCTTCCGCAGAAAAATCCTTGGATCGTCTTTCAAAGTCTTCAAAATATTTTGGATAACTTTTCATCATAGCTGCAAGAAGTAAATCCCATGGAAGATCTGCAAATGATCCATGATCCTTTACATATTCCATATGTTTGTTCCCTGATTTATCAAAGAGATGGAATATAGAATCTTTTTTCCCATCAAACTCCAATGGTTTTACATTAAAATTATTGCAAAGCGAAAGGTTAAATGCAGGGGTTGCCTTTACCCATTTATTGTTTAAAAACAACTCCGTAAAGCCATGGTAAACAAAGACATCTGTTCCCATCAATTTCTTTAGCCGTTCTGTGTTCAAATGATTCTTCACATCAGCAAACCCAAGCCTTGCAGGAATCTTCTGACTCCTGGCACAGGCAGTCAGAAGCACTGCCTTGGCTACGCAATAGCCATGCCCTTTATTCAGAACAGAACTGGCCTTCATTGATTCTTTAAAAGGCTCAATGCTGTATGGGTTGTATCTGATGCCATCCCTGACTGCATTGTAAAGCTGAACTGCCTTTTCAATCTCTTTTTCACCGAATTTAGTATTCTGGTTTGCAAACTCAATCACAGCCGGATGATCACTGTCAATATAGTATGTGGGGTTAAGATATTCTTCCATGGTTTAAACCTGATCCTATTCTCATTATAAATAATCGTCTTTTGTATACCACTAAATAAAAAAGAGAACTATCTTTTTATTTTATTTGTTTAATTCCATATAAAATGTTCAGTTTTTATTGTATCTCGAAACAAAAATGTCCCATAATTTGAGACACAAACATGCTCATTGTAACAACAGCCCTGCCCTTTCTTTGCCTCATACGGCATTCCAATATCTGGCATACTTTATGCTTTTTAAATTTCATAAGTCTTGAAAATCTTAATAAAAAAAGGTGAACTATGACAAAACCCCATGGAAGAAAAACAAAACAAAAGGTAAGGGAAATTCTTCTGGAACCCCATCGGGAGACAGCCATGGAAATGTTAATGCTAATTCCAGATGAGCAACTGGTTGGCCACCTTTTTTCTCATTTTTATCATAAAGACGAATTGGTTAAATTCCGGAATATTGCAGCAATGGGAGCCCTTGGATCACGAATGGGGCAAAAAAATATGGAAAAGGCCAGGATTGTTCTGCGACGGATCATGTGGAACCTGAATGATGAATCAGGTGGAATCGGGTGGGGGTCGCCGGAGGCCATGGGAGAAATTCTTGGCCAAAGTCCCGAGCTTGCTTTGGAATTTAAATCAATTCTTTTCTCATACCTTGATCCTGATGGAAATTATCTTGAACATGAACCGCTTCAAAGGGGGGTTTTATGGGGAATCGGGACATACCTTGAATCAAATCCCAGGGACCTGGATGAAAAAACAAAAAGTCTTTTATTCGGATATTTACATTCTTTTGATCCTGTAAAAAGAGGATATGCAATAAGAGCCCTGATTAATGCCAACTGCTTTGATTGCAGCCTTATGCCTGAAAATATTATAACAGACAATCATCAAATTGATATCTTTACTGACTGGAATTTTATTACACAGTGCATTTCAGACATGGCCCTGTCCTGGAAAAGCCGCAAAATATTTGCATAGTCTATTTTGTGGCATGTTTATTGAATAACAACCTTACAAACAAAATTAGCTGTATATGTGTAAAACAAATTTTAACAATGACTGACTTATGCTTAAAAAAAAATGTGACATAAATATTGCCCAAACCATTGACCTTGCGCAGCAAATGATCAAACTTGCGCAAACGGGTTACGAGCAACGAGAAGATCCTGGATGTGGAGTCCTGTACGGTATTTTGCTGGATTCAGGATACAGGCTTCTTGATCTTGCACAAAAAGAAAAGCATACACATATGAAAAAAGGCTGGTGGAAGCGTTGTCACCCATGAAAATCCCCGTTGTTGAGCTGAGTTGCTGTATTCTCTGCGAAATCTGCATTGAGCTGGCCCCCCATGCTTTTGCCATCAATAATGCAGACTTTGTTGAAGTACTTGCCCTTGACGACTACTCAGATGAAAATATCCATGAGGCCATAAAAAATTGTCCCAAAGACTGTATCACCTGGGAATAAAGTTTTAACCCGAAGATTTTTTTAAATCTTCGGGTTTGGCTTTCCTCTTTCCTCCCAAATCTCCCTTCCCCCATTTATTCTCTTTTATCAAAATTTGATAATATTTTGCGGTTCCCTCAAAAAAACATTGCACCTGATACACAAATGTGCCATTTACCTTGTCATTAGATATAACAAAGGAAAAGGGATCTAATTTGAATAACAGCTCAAACAACATACCATCCTCAATAAGAGATAACCATAAAAGAGGAAGCATTGGTGATTTCCTGAAAGAGCAGGCAGATAAAGGCAGTCAACTATCCATTATATCTGCCTTTTTTACTATTTATGCATACAAAAAACTTAAAAATAAATTGGATAGTATCAAATCTCTCAACTTCCTGTTTGGAGATATAAAAGCATTTCATGCGTTTACATCAAAAGATAAAGATGTCTTTCGATGCTTAAAATTTGCCCATCACCTTGTAAAACCCG
>JAQICW010000255.1 GCA_027858355.1 Desulfobacula sp. | reverse complement strand
GGTTATGAATTTTTGTGATTTTTTTGCGAGTTGTTTGCCGGCTCCAGGGCCTGGTGCGACCCCGTAGTTTTCTTCAATCTTTAGAATAATCGCACCCTTGGATTTGAGGGGGAATCCGGCCTTGGCACCCATATCTTCTATCCATCGGGCGGTTTCTTCATATCGTTTCCCTGTGGTTTCAATGGTGACTGTGCCTTTTAGCTGATAGCCTTCGTGTCCTTCCCAGTATGTGACTGATACCTGTGGATTTGATTTCATATTGGCCAGGGTTTTGTTGAGAAATTGATTGGAAATGAGAATGGTCTCATCGTCGATGATTTTTTTTGCACCCACCGGTACAACATTAGGTATGCCGCTGGAAGTTGATGTTCCTAAGGCTACTGCGCCCACTTTTTTAAAGAGTTCCTTCATTCTCTCAGTCATTTTTGCCATGATCATAAGCTCCTTTTAATTAAATTAAGAATTAATTTCAAAACGTTTATTTTTATCCTGTATCTCCATTATACTCAAATTTTAATTTTTGAAATGTTTAACAAGATGTCTGTTGCATTTTGTTTCCGGACGGATGCCATACCTTTTCACCCAAGAACTGTTTTTTAACATAGTGGTTCACCACCTCTTTGATTTTTTTTACCTTTTCAGAGGCCGGTAGAACGCTGCAAATTATCTCGATATAGTTGCGGTAGATAACCGCATCCAGGGCCGGCTTGAAATTGATATCAAAGACCCATCCGATCTGAAGCACCTTGAAATCATTCAAATTCCGGACATGATGTGTATCAACAATCCTTTTGTTTATTACAGCTTCATAAACTTTATCTGATATCTCCGGTGTGTCTGGAAGCTCCAGTTCAATTGCACTGTTTGAAACACCATCCTTGCGAAGATAATAGTCCGTCAAGACTTTCCAGATGTCAAGCTTGTCCGCATCCCGCAGCAATTTTGTATAGAACAGGCACCTGCCTGTTTCCCGGTCGGGAAGACAGGCACGATTATGGTAAGATACAATTCGGCAAACAAGGTCTTTTAACGAATCATTCAGACAATTGAGCACTCCGCTCTTTTTTAAAATTTTCATACCTAGCTCGGCATGATTTTCGGATTTGTAGTCTGCAAATGTTTTATATCTGGCATATTGTTCAAACCGCCCGATATCGTGAAAAAGAGCAGTTAATTCCGAAAATCTTAGCGCATCCTCCTTTAGACCGAGCTTCCGGCCAATCTGTAGAATCTCTTCACATACCCGGTTTGTATGCATTTTTTTGAGCAGGATATTTTCCCTGACATTTTTTTGTGAACTGCTGAACGTCTCTATATATCTATAGAACCAGTTCCTGAAATACTGCATTAATTCATTGTTTATACAAGCCATATCCTCTTTCTGAAGGCTATTCAATAATTTTCATACCTCAACTATCTGTCCGGAGGTAATGCGAAGAAAAGTCATACCAAATAGAACTGATTGCCTGCGCTTTCTTCCAGGGTGCAAAAAGCCCATTTGGCTTGGCACCAATCACCATAGACAAAATATTTTTTTCCCGTCCTGTAACGTCGCCTTTAGTTTTTCCATATGCCGTAGGGTCGCAATTTCCCTTTCAAGATCAGATGCCTTTATCTGAATCCTTTCCAATAGTAGCTCTTGCTCTACTCCGCCGGTGTCTTTTAATATCTGTAACAGTTTGGCCTGAGTTTCAGTAAGCTCTGAATTACAACCGTCTACTTTTGAAAATGATTTGGCACAGTAAACCGCCCATGGGTCACACGCCTTTGCGGGTGAAAGGGCATCAATATAACAATCTTCGCATAAGGTCTGCCCACGCAACGCTCTATTTTCACCCTCTTCAATATTTTCATTACATCTATCACATATCATAGGATGAACTCCCAAATTTATAAGTGCTGCCATACATTCGAGTCGAATAATAGCTTTTCTGTTTTTTAACCTATCGAACATCGATCTCTAAATGATAGCAACAAAATTGTATTCCCAAACTCAATTATACTTGCATTAGTCATAATTGTTCAAAGATTTAACAATTCAAAAAGTATCTGTAAAAATTTCACTGAAGAACGTTACATCAAAAATTCGGATATTGCAAAAAAAAATGAATACAAGCCATCACTTTTCAATACTGGACCTGGCCAAAGACTAATATCATCAGTCAACACGAGTAAATATGAAAAAATATGCCTTTTGCAGTCAAGTATTTTGCCATATGGTAATATTCTCTGGTAATATTCTCTTGACATTTTCTTAATGTTCATAAATAAAGAGTATAGTTCAGGTGCCTTGAAAAAGGCTGAATAGGGAACCCTGTTAGAATCAGGGATGGGCCCGCCGCTGTATTTGGTGACGAAAGCTGCAATATGCCACTGTCAATTTTTAAATTGGTGGGAAGGCGCAGTGATTAGGATGATCCAAGAGTCAGAAGACCTGCCTGGATGAATTTGATGCCCTACGTGGAAGATGGGGTTGAAAAAATATTCGTGGTGAAGAAAAGGGATACCCCGAATCGATTATCATAATCGGTTTGGGGTTTTTTGTTTTATTAGGACAAACAAATAGGAGAATAAAAAATGAATAAGGCAATTATTACTATTTTGACAATTACATTGATGTTTTTTGCTTCAACATTTTCAATGGCTTCATCAATAAAAGAAGGGCCGCAAAAAAAAGCGATTGTATTGGCAGTCTTCGGTACAACTTATCCAACTGCGTTACAATCGATACTGAATCTTCAGAATAAAATTGAAAAAGCATTTCCCGCAACACCGGTTAAAATTGCTTTTACTTCCGAAATTATCCGAGGAAAATGGGGGAAAAGAGCAGTTGATACAGGCTGGTGCCAAAAACACCCTGAAATTCCAGATGCGTTTTATTCTATAAAAAATACTCTGGCAACGGTTGCCAACCTTCAGAATCAAGGCTATCGGTATATTGCTGTCCAATCAACTCATATCTTCGCCGGAGAAGAATATCAAAATCTTAAGGCGGAAATTGAGGCCTTGGATTCTATCAAAGCCTTAAGAGATAGGGATAAACCATTTAGAAAAATCATTTTGGGACGACCTGCTTTGGGTGAACCAGGGGATGTTCACCACTATACAGATGACATCCAATACGCAGCAAAAATCCTGAAAAGTGATGCAGCTAAAGCTCAAAAAAATGATTCTGCATTGGTATATATGGGGCATGGCAATGAAATATTTTCAACAGGTGTCTATGTAGAGCTTCAAGATGCTATGAGAGATGTCAATCCTGGTATGAATATTTTTATTGGTAACGTAGAAGGGTATCCTCAACCGGAGAGAATTCTAAACGGCTTAAAACATGCCGGCGTTAAGAAAGTCACCTTATTTCCTTTAATGGTTGTTGCTGGTGACCACGCTTCTAATGATATGGCAAGCGACGAAGAAGATTCCTGGAAAACATTGTTTGAATCAAACGGGATTAAGGTTATTCCTGTTTTAAGAGGGTTGGGGGAAATTGACCAATGGGCTGAGATTTATGTCAAACACCTGAAAGAGGCAATGGAAATAAACAATTTTTAATAAGCCTAAATTTGGAAAAAATCAAAACTGCCAGGAATAAACCTTTTTAGCCTGTTGAAATGGAATATTCAAAAAAAAGGATATAACCGGAGAGCATGTCCAGACCCCATAAAGGCTTGTTTAATAAACTATCCAAAATTAAAAAAAAGGAAGAAACGAATGAAGAAAACGAAATATCATCTAATGGTGCTGATGGGTTGCATATTCTTTTTTGCAACAAGCCTGTTACCAACTGCCGCATCTGATTCTAACCATACTCTGGAACAACGGATTCTGAAAATCGAACAGACTTTAGGGCTGTCTAAAAATGCTGATTCCGTTATGACTATTGAACAGCGAGTGGATGCAATTGAAACACAACTAAAAGCCGCACCGATTGCAGGCAATATAGAATCAGAAGAGAACCTTACTACTGGTATTATAGGCAAAATTTCCAAAAAGATAACCCTGTCCGGAGCCATTGAATTAGATTACAGCTATGCAGATGATTCAAATACAGGGGATAATACGATCAACGATGCGACATCTGAATTGGATATCGGAACTGTTGAACTGGGTCTTGAAGTTGACCTTCATCCATATATCAAAGCCAATGTTCTACTCAAAGGTGAAAGTCTGGATTCCGATGATGACAGGGTTTTTTGGGACGAAGTATTTTTTACCATGGCCAAAGACGGTATGCCGTTTTATTTTGTCGGTGGAAAACGCTGTCAGCCGTTTGGCTTATATGAAAGCCTTTTCATTAACGATCCAATAACCCAGGATTTATACGAGATCAACGATACCGGTGCCACGATCGGATATGTCAATCAAGGGCTATACGGAATAGATATTTCTTCAACGATTTACAAAGGTGCGACTCTTATCAATCGGGTCGATGGCGCGGGATATGGCTGGGAGCGGGATAATACGGTTGGACATAAAGACACCAATGATGTGAACTCCTTTATTTTTAACACGTCCCTTTCACCTGTGGACAGCCTTACCCTGGCTGTTTATTACAATTCTGAACCCGGGGATACAGGTCGGAACACAACTCTGGGCAGTTCTTTGCACTGGGAATTCTATAAATTAATCATGGATTTGGAATATATAACTGCATTGGATCGTGAACAGCGTGTGACAGACAATAGAGAATATAATGAAAGCGCTTGGTTTGCCTCCATAGGGTATCAGATATCGGAACCGTTTGTCGTGGCCATGCGGTATGAAAATTTTGATGCGGACAGAAGCGCTTCAGGTAATCTGGACTACCGGTATGGATTTGCCGCTACTTATACCCTGTTTGAAAACGATAGTTTTGCCTGTAATCTCATGGGTGAATACCGTCGTTCTGAGTATGAATTTATCTCAGGCAGTGGCACAGACCAGTATCTGAATGAATTCTTCACTCGACTCGCTTTAGAGTTTTAGTGAATTGCATTTAAATGTTCTCAATTAGCCCCCGGATTGTATCGCATTCTTAAGCAGGGGGCTAATCGGGAGTTAGGGCTAGTCTAAAATGAAGCTTGTCAACCACCTGACAGTTTTATATCAGGATATGACAGAATTAGCCGGAAAAAATAGAGTAATCACCCAAGCCAGGTAAAATGCAGAAAAAAGGAAACTATGTTATCAAAAAAAGGATTGCTGATTGTGTATACCGGTGATGGCAAAGGAAAGACTACTGCTGCTTTAGGTATGGCCATGCGTAGCGCAGGGCATGGCCTTAAAGTTTGTATAGTCCAATTCATCAAAGGTAGTTGGAAGTATGGCGAGCTTGAGGCAGTAAAGCGATTCCATACCGAAATTGATTTCCATGTAATGGGAAGGGGCTTTACCTTTAAATCAGATGATCTTGAAAAAGACAGAGGAATGGCACAAGATGCATGGGAATATTCACAACTGGCAATGTTCAGCGGAGAATATCATTTAGTGATATTAGATGAATTTACATATTTGCTCAATTACGGGATGATTGATCTGGCAAATGTTTTGGATGTACTGGCTCAGAAACCTGATAATCTTCATGTGGCAATTACAGGCAGAGGAGCTTCCTCCTTCAATTATTAAAGCAGCAGATTTGGTAACAGAAATGCGGGAGGTAAAGCATCCTTTTAAAGATTCCGGCATCATGGCACAAAAAGGAATCGAATTTTAAATCATACAAAAAAGTACAGTAAGCCAATATATCAAATTATAAACATGATTTAATCTGTGATAAATCTGAGTTTCTACAGAATTTTTGTCTTTTTAGATTGCGGGAATCTGGCTTGAATAAATCATCACAGTTTTTGCACCTGCGGCTCCGTATTTTCTTTTTCATAGACCTGGTACCTCCTCAGATCTATTATAATTCTATACGAAAGGCGGGCGGGGTATTATTTT
>JAQICW010000171.1 GCA_027858355.1 Desulfobacula sp. | reverse complement strand
GAAATCCTGAATGCACTCCTTTATCTATGTGTTGACGTTTCAAGGAAAGGGTCCCCAATAATTTAAAAAAGAGGTATGGAGCCAGCGTCTTTTACAAGTTCCTGGCCTTTTTTAGAGAGTATAAAGGATATAAATCCCATGGGTTCAGGGGTATAGGACCCTAGGAACAGGGCTCCGGCATTGCGGATCTGGTCAATATAATCAAAGGGATTTTTTACGATGAGCTCAAGATGTTCCGGGGCCAGGCGGTTGGAAAGGGCAATCCCGGTTTCAATGTCCGGCACCAGCAGTATGGTCCCGAAATTATCAATGGAGGCCCTGGCAATATTCTGTCGTGAAAGCTCAGATATCTGTTTTTCCAGGGCTGAAATGGTTTTTTGGGCCAGGTCTCTGGAGTCAGTAACAAGGATGGACAAGGCCATGACATCGGGTTCTGCCCCAACCTGCTGTATTACCAGCAGGTTTCCAGTTCGGCATGCATCACCAGTAATGGTTTGTGTGAAGCCCGGATGACAATGAAGCCCTTGGTTTATACCGGGATCTGAATGCCTGAGAGTACCTCAAATCTGGATGCGGACAGAGAGTTCCGGTGCATTATTCAAAAATAAAAGGTCCTGCACAAGCCTATCGCTTGACAAGCAGTACGGGTGTTATCGATCTACGCACAATTTTCTCTGAAACCGATCCGATGCGGGCACCAAGAAGATTATTCCTGCCGTGTGAACCCATGACAATAGCGGAAACAGCCTCTTCTTTTTCAACTCTCAGAATCTCCTTGACAGGATAGCCTTTTTCGATTCTGATTTTAACTTCAAGGCCGGCAGCTTCCAGTTCCCCTGCGATGGGAGCTATCTTATTCTTTCGGTCTTTTTCAAGTCTCAGCTCTGATTCATCCCTGTCCTCATGGTATCGGCCATCCTGAAAATATGCGGCCTTGTGGATGGTTTCAAGGGTATCAAGGATTCGCTGGTGGATGACGTTAAGAAGAATGATTTTTTCGGTCCCGGCCTTGTGCAGCTGTTTCAGATAGTCCAGGCTCTTGCCCGCATTATCTGAAAAATCGGTTGGATATAGTATGATTTTAAACACCGAAATCTCCTTTTCTTAAAAATGTTCCCCCGTTATCAGGCAATATATAGTGGCTGACAACCGGGGGAGAAAATAATTTATGCTAAACCTGGGCTCTGGAATCACTTTCCAAAGAACAGATCCGGCAGAAATGTCACCAGAGACGGAATCAAGCACATCAAAATTACAACGACAACAAGAATCAATACAAACCAGATAATCTCTTTAGAGTAGGACACCGCATCCACCTGGGCCAGGTGGCAGGTAATATAGAATCCCATACCCACCGGTGGTGTAATCATGGCCAGTTGAAGTGTCAGTACCATGATCACTCCAAAGTGAACCGGGTTGATTCCAAGCTTGAGAACCACAGGAAGCAGCAACGGCCCCATAATCACCAGCAGGGACAGATCTTCCATAATCATGCCCAGCAGAATAAGAACACCAACAATAATAAATATGGTCACCGTCGGACTGCTGGTTATGGACATGACCAGCTTCATCAGGTTTTGGGGTACTTGAGCCCGGGAAGCCAGGGTACCCAGGGCTGCTGCCGCGGACATAACAAAGAGCAGTGCACCGGTACCAGTACCGACATTGATAAAAATGCGGAATAACCTTTTTAAACCAAAGGCCTTATAAAAAACCATTGCCAGAATCATGGCATAAATACAAGCCACTGCAGCTGCCTCCGTGGGAGTAAAAACACCGGAAAGAATACCGCCGACCAGAATAAGCGGTGTCAGAAGGGCAGGTCCTGTAGCAGTCAATTGCTTCCAAATCTCTTTCCCGGTCGCCCGTGGTGCTTTTGGATAACCTCTTTTTTTCGATAGAAAATAAACTACCATCATGAGGCCGATTCCCATCATGAGGCCGGGGATAATACCACCCACCAGCATCCGGCCCACAGAGGTGTTAGTCACTACTGCGCCCACTACCATACAGATACTGGGTGGTATGATGGGGCCGATAATAGCTGAAGATGCTGTTACTGCAGCACTGAAGGCCGGGTCATACCCCCCTTCCTTCATAGCTTTAATTTCTACTTTTCCCAAACCGGCCGTATCGGCCAGTCCAGAGCCGGACATCCCGGCAAAGATCATACTGGCGACAATGTTGACATGGCCCAACCCTCCAGGGATGTGCCCCACCAGGGATCTGGCAAAAGAAAAAATCCGGTCGGTTATTTTAGCTTCGTTCATCAGTTCAGCTGCCAGCATGAAAAAAGGGACGGCTAAAAGAACGTAAGAGTCTGAGGCAGATATCACCCGGGTGGAAAAAGCTAGTAATTCCCGGGATTGCCCTGAAAAGAGGAGGTAATAGATGGTGCTGGATAATATACCAAAGGCGATGGGCATACCGAAAAAGAAGAAGATAAACATGGCGATAAAAATATAAATCACGGACTCACCTCCTCTTCTTTATCAAATATATGTTTAACCGTCTCTGCGATCATATACAGGGACATGATGGCACCGTTAAAGGGAAGTGCCGACCAGACGTAGTACATGTGAATACCCGTCATGGGGGCAGGTCGATATCCGGCCAGAAGTGTTACTTTCCCGCTGTAATACGTCAGAACGATCATGCTGACTGCGGCAATCGCAGAAATGAATACCTTGATAAATCTACTAATGGATTTATTAACAAACCTATGGATGGTAAATCCCATGGTGAGATGAGCGACAAGCCGAGTAACGATGCAAGCCCCTGTAAATGTCATCCATATCAGAAGAAATCGACTCGCTTCCGAGGCCCAGTGGGTCGGGTCATTAAGCAAATACCGCCGAAGCACCTCCTGGAATGTAATGACTACCAGGGAGAGAAACAAAATACCCATCAGGTATTCCATAAAAGTATTAATGGTATCAAGTATTTTATCTGAAACCTGAACGATATTCATCTGGGTCTCCCATTTTTTTTAAGTAAAGGCAACCATACCTGTTTTTTCCGGAACTGCTGATTATCTTTGAAAAAAATAACCGGCAGGTTCCTGCAAGAGCTCTGGGCCATAGAGCCCTGAGCCCTGGCAGGAAGCCTGTAATTATAAGTTGTCTACATTAGCAGATACTTTGGGTTAGTAATCCTTTGCCATGATTTTTTTGTAAACAGCAATCGCATCCTTATCGTTTGCAAGAATGGTGTTAATATTGTCCTGGACCGCTTTTTTGAAACCAGACACGTCAGTCTGGATGGTTTTGATATTTTTGCTTTTCAGTTCTGCCTTGACACCGGCAAGACGTCTTTCCACTTCCATCTGGCCTTTAATACTGGCAACTCTGACGGCTCTTCTGAATACATCCTTCTCCTTGTCATTCAGGGTTTTCCAGAAGGCCATGCTGGTGTTGTAGGAGATCATATTATAAAGGTTATTTGTCATATTGACATACTTGACAGCCTCATGAAATTTTTCATCGAACATGTCAAGTATGGGATTGTCAATGGAGGTGATGACCCCGGTCTGAAGGCTGGTATAGATCTCACCCCAGTCCATGGACGTCGGTTTTGCGCCATAGGCCTTCCAGCACTGTACCAGCGGGGCCATCTGGGCCACACGGTTAATCACACCCTTGGCGTCACTGATCGTATACATCGCCTTGTTACTGAAATGGTTGTAGATGCTTCCGGCACTCATGTTACCGATATTGGTAATACCATTCTTTTTGATCATTTTCTCGTTCATCGAGGCAAAGGTAGCGGAATTCATGAACAACTCGTATTCACCTACTGAATCAAACTTATAATGAACAGCAAAAACTTTATATTCCGGAACCAGGTCGGCCAGGACACTGATGAATTCAGTGTAGATATCCACCGTACCCAGAGTCATGCCCTGGATCATGGCCAGGGTTCCGCCAAGACCGCCGGCTGGATAAACTTCAATCGTCCAGTCGGGAAGCTCTTTTTCCACAGCTTCTTTAAATGCCAACGCACCGAATTGAAAAATGGATGCCGGTGAGTTGACATGCCCCAATTTGCAAATTTTCTTTTCCCCGGCAAAAACAGGTGAGGACGATATTGCCATTAAAACCAGACCAACAATTAAAATACTTAAAACTTTTTTCATCTTAACTCCTTTTAATACTATGGTTGCGAGGGGGTATTGCCTTCAACTCCACAGACTTTACCCACCCAGTTAAAGATTCTTTGTTTTTGCAGTGTATCCATTACTGGGCCACACATGATCTTATTGAACTGTCTGGCAAAATTTTTCTTTCCTGTTCGGTCTTATATCCTTTTGGGGGGACAAAGCGAACTGTTGCAACTTTGTTCTGGGTGAAAAAATCAATACCGTCTTTACCCTGAACCTTGTCTGTGCCGAGCAGTGAATCCTTGATGCCGCCAAAGGGCAGATAGGGATGAGGAGCACACACGCCTACATTTACTCCAACCATACCCACATCTGCTTCCGAAATGAACCGTTCCGCATAAAAAAGGTTATCTGTAAATATGCAGGCACCATTGCCAAACTCCTGGTCCCTGATAAGTTCAAGGGCATCATCTAAACCATCAATTTTCATTACAGAGACAACAGGACCGAAGATCTCTTCCTTTGCAATGGTTCTGCAAGGAGTGACATCGGTAAAAATAGTGGGGCCGACAAAATATCCATTCTTGTTTTTGTCAGCTATATCCGGATTACGGCCATCCAGAATCAGGTTGGACCCCCCCTCAATACCCAATTCAATGTATTTTTCAATGGTCTTTTTTGCCTGGGCTGAAATCACCGGTCCCATATAGACATCAGAGTCCATTGCATCGCCAATTGTTATGGTTTTAGAGGCTTCCATCATGCGATCTATGACTTTATCGTAGAGCTCAGGCACGATGGCCACAATTGATCCTGCAAGACAGCGTTGGCCGGCTGAGCCATAACAGGAATGAATGAAGTTCTCGATAAACACATCAAGATTTGCATCTTCCATAACAACGAGATAATTTTTCGCACCGCCCAAAAGCATTGTTCGTTTGGCTCCATGGGCACACCCTTCGGCAATTTTTTTGGCAGTAGGTGTTGACCCTACAAGGCAGACACCGGAAATTGCAGGATGGCTATACCAGACTTCAGGAACCTTGCGATTGCCGTGGATAATATTAACAACCCCTGGCGGCAAATTGATTTCATTAAAAATATCTCCCATCCTCTGCATAAAAAGAGGAGACTGGGTAGACGGTTTAAAAACAAAGGTATTGCCAACACCAATGGCACAGGGTATAAACCACCCAAAGACTAGGGCTGGAAAGTTAAAGGGGGCAACACCGCCAAAAACCCCTAAAGGCTGACGTATTACACGACCGTTGATGTTACCGGCAATCATATCGAGGGTCTCCCCCTGAATCAGGGCGGGGATTGAACAAGCCGCTTCTATGAGCTCAATGACCCGTGCTACTTCACCTCTTGCTTCACTGATATGTTTGGCCTGGTCCACGGCAATGGATACGGCAAGTTCCTCTGCGTGATTTTCCATGGCTGTTCGCATAGCAAAAATATATCCCATACGCCTTGAAATCGGCATTTTTTTCCACAATGCATAAGCCCGGGCAGATGATTCAACTGCCCGTAAAGAAGTGTCTACCGTTGAAAGGGGTACTTCACCAATCTGCTCTCCGGTTGAAGGATTGAACAATGGTACATGTTCAACATTTGGTTCTTCTTCCCATTTGCCATCAATAAAATTTTTTATACGTATAAAAGTCATTAATAATTTATCTCCTATTCTTTCTCTCAATTATTCTTTTTACCCAGGGCCTTAAACCGCTGACGAATTCAAATCATTTCTGGTAATTCCATCTCTTGTCTCCCGGGAGCATCATAAAATAATTTTATTTTGCGATACAGCTATAATCGATAATTGTTTCTTCATATCATAATTTTTACATGGTCGTAAAGGATTATGATTTACCTTTGGGATTCATAACGAGCAGCAGCTTCAGGTCGTTGACATTGGTACCGGTGGCACCTGTAATCACGGAGTCACCTAGTTTTTCAAGGGCTTGAGAGACATTATGATTTTTCAGGCTGGAACGAAGATCAAGGCCGGCAACCTCGGCACGCTGCAGGGTCTGGCCATCAACAAGAGCGCCGGCAAGGTCGGTGGGCCCGTCTGTGCCATCGGAATCTATACCCGCCACCAGCACATGGTTCCTGCCGCAGATATCAAAGGCCGCCCCCAGGGCAAACTCCTGGTTGGGCCCGCCCATGCCGAAATGGGTGTCCAGCCTTACGGTGGTTTCCCCGCCACCGATAACTACACAGGGCGCCGGCAGGGGTCGGCCGTTTTGTACAATTTCATTGCCCACTGCGGCAAAGGTACGACCCAGCTCCCGGCTTTCACCCTCGAGCATGGTCGAGAGGATCATGGTTCTGAAACCAAGTGCCTCCGCTTTTTTTGCTGCTGCAACACAGGCCGCATCACCGGGAACCAGGATAAAGTTGTGACAGGATAGATTGTTCAAATCTTCTGTCTTTGGGGTCTCTCTGTCCGGGTCGTCATTTTTCAGATATGTTGCTGCAGTCGCTGGTATATTTTCCCACAGATCGTAACGGGTCAGGGTCGCTCTTGCATCCGCCATGGTTGAGGTGTCGGGTACAGTGGGATCGGTGATATAATCCAACGGATCTCCGATCACATCTGAAACCGTCAAGTTCACCAGACGCGCCTGGGGGTGGATTGCTGCAGCCAGGCGGCCGCCCTTTATCCGGCTCAGATGTTTACGAACGGAGTTGATCTCGATAATGTTGGCACCGCAGGAGAGCAGCAGCTTGTTAACCTGTTTTTTTTCATCCAGCGTAATGTCGCCCGCCGGAAGGGACAACAGGGCCGAACTTCCACCGGTGTAACAGCAGATAATAAGATCCCCTGGCCGGCTCTTTTTTGCCAGGGCAAGGGTTTTCACGGCACCTTCCAGACTCGATTCATCCGGGATGGGATGGGATGCCAGCAGCATTCTGGAATGCTCCAGAGTACCCTCCTGACCATATTTGCAGATCACAATGCCATCTGTAATCCGGTCGCCTAAGATCTCCTCCAAGGCCTTTGCAATGGGGTATGTTGCCTTGCCAGCACCCAATATAAAAATTTGCGGGCAGGAGCTCAAATCCAATGTCATTGATCCAATGTTAAGCTGGTTGTCCTTTCTGTTCACAAGGCAGCGGGTGGCCTCATAGGGATCAGCCCCGGCTAGCCCACTCTCGATAATTTCAAGGGCTGCCCTCCGGGCTGCCCTGTTACCGTGGGCAAGAAGCTGGGATGCGTTTTTAATATATGCCATAAAAACCTCTTTTCCGGTGGTAATGAACCCGTCAGTCGCTTGCCGGGATTTCCCGGGCACCCCGGGACAAACTGCTGCCTTGGACAAATTGAAGATTCCCTGGAACAAGCCGCAGGGAATGCTCTTTCATGCTGGATCAGCCTGGACGATGAAAATTACGTCCTGCATAGGTGGCTGCCTCTCCAAGTTCTTCTTCAATCTGAAGCAACCGGTTGTGTTTGGAGGTACGTTCACCCCGTATTGGCATGCCGGTTTTAATCTGCCCACTGTTCAGGGCAACCACAAGATCTGAGATGATGGGGTCTTCGGTTTCACCAGAACGCTCTGACACCTGCACCCCGTAGTTGTGACGGTAGGCAAACTCGGCAGAGTCCAGAGCCTCGGTCAGGCTGCCGATCTGATTCACCTTGAACAACATGGCGTTGGCAGCTCCTTTTTCCAGGCCCATGCGCAAGCGTTTCATATTGGTCACAAAAAGATCATCGCCAACGATCTGGATATCCAGCTCACCCGTCAGAATAGCAAATCCGTCAAAATCTTCCTCTTCCAGGGGGTCCTCCATGGAAGCCACTGGATATTTGGCACAAACCTCTTTATAAAGGTTAATCAGGGCATCCCGATCATATAGTTTGCCGTCCAGTTCATAGAGATTTTTTTCTTTGTCAAACCATGAATTGGCAGCAAGATCCATGGCATAGACTATGTCATCACTGTAGCCGGCCATTTCCACGGCTTTTGACATGAACTCAAAAGGCTCCCAGATACCACGCATGGGAGTGGCAAAGCCACCTTCATCGCCTGTATTGGTGGCCAGAATACCATATTTTTTTATCACAAGTTCTCTTAAGTGCTCGTTTATATCCGTGGTCATCCTGAGGGCCTCTCTATAACTGACAGCCCCCACTGGCATAAAAATAAACTCTTGAATTTCAAGATCATTTGCCGTGAGCAGACCTCCATTGAGACAGTTCATCAGGGGGACAGGAAGAACGTGTGCTGTGGGATTTATATAGCGGTAAAGAGGTATATCGCAGATGGCGGCAGCAGCCCGGGCCACGGCCAGAGAGACACCTAATATAGCATTGGCGCCCAACTTGCTTTTATTCGGAGTTCCATCCAGGCCGATCATGGCCAGATCAATTTTACGTTGATCCGTCACTACCATCCCTTCCAGAGCCGGACCGATGAGATCATTAACATGATCAATTGCCTTTAGCACGCCCAGACCCAGGTAGCGCTTGGGGTCACCGTCCAGAAGTACATGGGCTTCATGACCACCAGTGCTTCGGCCCGAGGGCACATCTGCACGACCTCTCAAACGTCCATCCACCCAAACGTCTGCCTGTACTGTGGGCCATCCTCTGCAGTCTATAATCTCACGAGCTCTGATCTTGGTAATCTGTTTGACGCTCATCACTTATGCTCCTTATTCTATAGATTAAAACGGATAAATTCCATAGTACGCAATTCAAATTTATTATACGAATGTTTATAATCTGCTATAGTCAGAGTCAAGTATTTTCTGTATTCGTCATCCATATCCCTTACCTGGCAGGCATATCCACATCCATCTGCACCAGGGCATCCATGGCAACCCTGAAGGGTACAGGAAATACGCCTTTGGTGTTTGCAAGGGAAGAATTAAACATAAGGGCCAGGCATTTTGAATGCCTGGCCCTTGTTTTTATCTAGCGATCTGATGTCAGTGACCTGACTTGAGAGATCTGAAATGTCTTTACTTGCGAATCTTTATTGAATTGGCATGGGCATCCAGTCCTTCGGTCATGGCCAGGCAGATAACGTCATCAGCCTCTTTTTTAAAGGCAGATTCTGAATAATGGATCAGGCTGGTTTTCTTTGTGAAATGCTCAACGCTCAATGCCGATGAAAACCTTGCAGTCCCGGCTGTTGGCAGTACATGGTTGGGGCCTGCAATATAATCTCCCATGGGTTCAGGGGAATAAGCTCCCAGGAACAGAGCTCCGGCATTGTGGATCTGGTCAATATAATCAAAGGGATTTTTTACGATGAGCTCAAGATGTTCCGGGGCCAGACGGTTGGAAAGGGCAATCCCGGTTTCAATGTCCGGCACCAGCAGAATAGTCCCGAAATTTTCAATGGAAACCCTGGCAATATCCTGTCGTGAAAGATTTAATATCTGCTTTTCCAGGGCTGAAATGGTTTTTTGGGCCAGGTCTCTGGAGTCAGTGACAAGGATGGACGAGGCCATGACATCGTGTTCTGCCTGGGAAAGAAGATCGGCTGCAATAAAATCTGGATTGGCATCCTGGTCTGCAATGATCAGGATTTCACTGGGGCCTGCAACCATATCAATTCCCACGGTTCCTGCAACAATCTTCTTGGCCAGGGTCACATATATATTGCCCGGGCCCACAATTACGTCCACCCGGGGTATTTGCTCAGTTCCATGGGCCAGGGCCGCAATGGCCCAGGCACTGCCGGCCTTGAATACCCTGGAGATCCCGACTTTTTTTGCTGCTGCCAGAATGTGGGGATTGATCTGGCCGTTCTCCATGGGCGGGGTCATGAGTGTTATGGATTCCACCCCGGCCACCCTGGCGGGAATACCGCCCATGAGCACGGAGGAGACCAAAGGAGTTTTGCCGCCCCTGGCACCCGGGGCATACACGCCAGCCGCACCAACGGGCCTGACCAGCTGGCCCAGCATCACTCCGTTTCTGGGAGTATCAATCCAGGATTGTTCCTTTTGCTTTGAATGAAAGGATGTCAGCTGGTCCACGGACCGGTCCAAAGCTTTTAAGAAATTCGGGTCAAGGGAAGCCATGGCCATATCAAATTCTTCTTTGGTGACTTTCAGGGAATCCAGGGTCACGGCCTTTGAATCAAATTGATTGGTGTATTCCACCAGGGCCTGGTCACCTCTTTTTTTTACATCGTCAATATAGCCCTGGACATTTTCATAATCGGTCTGGGAAAATCCCAGGCCCCTTTCAATGGTGTTTTTGACTTTTTTTTCTGCTTCCTTGGAAGGGTATTGAAATATTTTCATGGGTATTCCTGTTTTCCTAAAAATTGGATTTTGGTCTTTTTTTTACAAATTCTGAAAAGCTCTCTCTTTCTGGAATTTCAAAGGGAATGTCATCTAAATTTTTTGGGATGGGAAATTGTCCATAGGTATGGCAGGCAGCCACAGCAGCGTGAACATGCTCAACAGGTGTTTTTTCAGGAACCTGGTTCAGATGGATCATGCAGCGCCCATTCCTTGCGATTTTATCAATATAAAATTTTATACGTTCTACAATGGCATCAACAGGACCTTCCAAAAGAAGGCCGGCATCCACACCAGCTGTTACAAAGAGGTTATGCTTATCTGCATAGGCTTTTACCCGCTCAGGTCCCAGTTCATGCAGGTCCGGGTCTGACACGCTTAATAAGCCAGGAGTGCATTTCATTTTTTGGGCAAAGAACCGTTCTGGATCACGACTTTTGGCATCTCCCCAATTCCCCCGGGTTATCAGGTTATTGCCAACTTTATTCCGCAACCTTTCAGTATATGTGACAACATATTCGTCCATCATGTTCAAAGTGAGCATTGGAGGTGATGCCCAGGCATCCCGGCCGTCCATGAGCAGGTCAGGCATTCCAGACTCTTTCCGCAGTGCTTCAATATGGGGCACAAGCACTTTATCACAGATAAATGTAAAAAGCCTATGGGCAAAGGCAGGTCTCTGGAACATATCACCCATGAGATTTTCATAACCCCGGATATTTGTAGCCAGACTAAATGGAGCTGTAAAATAGGCCCGGTCCAATTTTCCTGTCTTTTCTAAAAATTTTTTATTGACCTGGTGAACCCATGGCATGCGACCTGATTTATATGGATCAGGAGGACCCAGGTGGTCAAGGTCCGAAAGTTGGGCGATCAAAGGCCGGGTTCTGTCTATATCAGGCATCTCCCCTGGTTGATACAGAATCTTTTGTCCCATTGCTTCGGCTTCCAGGTTATAAACATCCCAGAAATTACTCAATGCATCCAGATTATAATATTCCGTGACAAGTAATTGAGTCTGGGTAAAGGTCTCAGCATCTGTCAGGAAACGTTCTGGCGATACATTGGCCAGAAAGGCTGCATGATCTGTGATCTGACCCCCTATAACAATGTGGTTGTCCCGGTTATCTGGGTCAACTGGGTCAACTGGGTTATCCTGTTCCAAAAGG
>JAQICW010000104.1 GCA_027858355.1 Desulfobacula sp. | reverse complement strand
ACTCAAAATCTTATTACCATGATTTATCTCATAGGTGGAAAACTTAATTTCGGGTTACCCACTTGAAACAGCGAGGAACCGAATTATACATGCCTCCACTTCGCGAGCGCCCTGAAGATATCCTGCTCATTGCAAAACATTATCTCAACAAGTTCTCCAGGGATAATGATAAAGCCATTAACGGAATAACAGATAAAGCAATGCAGGCCTTACAGTCCTATTCCTGGCCGGGAAATATCCGCGAATTAATTAACGTAATTGAAAGGGGCACGATTCTATCACAGCACAATATGATGACCAGGGAAGAGCTACCCCCGCATATTTTAAACTATAAACACGGAAAGTCTTCTGCCGGGGAAATGCAAACTCTCGCCAAAGCTGAAAAAACGCATATCAAAGAAGCGCTTCTGCACACCGCATCCATTGAAGAGGCGGCTCGGGTTCTTGGAATTGATCCTGCAACATTGTGGCGCAAACGTAAAAAATATCAATTGGATTGATTTCGTGCATTTTGCAAGTCGATTTTCTTGCAAAACGCACGATTTGCGTTTTCCAACATCATCACCATTCTGTTCGGTGTCATTAACCTCTTGTTTTTAATCCATTTTATTTCATTGGCACCAAATCTGCTTAATAGCCTGTTGTAAATGTATGTTCACCATGAGCTGGTTCCTACTTTGTGAGAACTAAAAAGGCAGGCTTATAATCCATGCTATCACATGAAAAACGCTATATTACATTACTTTATAAATCCGGGACTGATTTCAGTTTCACCGCCGATGAAGGTCTGACTCTGGTTACAAGCCCGATTTCCTGCCTAAACAAGGCAATGGAAAAGCCATATGATTTAATCGCAATTTGCTTTGACCTCGTCTGTTTGAGAGAACGCGATGCCCTGGTTGAACTCTGCACCGCGTTAAAGAAAAACCGTTACACCCGGCAGATACCGATTTTGGCCATTCTTCCATTCAAGCACAGGAAATTGCTTGAGAACATTAGGGATGCCGGAGTAGAATATGTTAAATTCTATGACTTAAAAGACCTTAATTCGGAAAGTGGTATAAAAACTCTTGTCATGCCCACGGCTGAAGAATGCAGGATAAGCAGAGTTTTATCCAAAATATGCCCCTACATCAATTACTCTCCCATCAGCCGCCATCAGGAGATATTGTTCTGTGGTGCTTATCTAAACCGGATGGTCATAGCGACATATCGTTTAAAGCATTATTGTGAGAAGTCTAATTATGAAAATTGTGAATATTTCAAGAATCCAAAATTTTCAAATCAGCTTTAAGAAAAGCTTTACTCATCTTTTCGGCTAATTTTTCTGCTGATAAAATAAGCGAGAGAAGGTTTGAATGGGTTTGCACAAATTGAGAAAAATGCATCCAGCGGCAATCTTGCTGTCAAGTTATCTGTCCGCCATCGGCATAGGAACATCCCTTTTGCTAATACCTTACGCCACGGTTTCAGGAGATATTTCACTTATGGATGCCTTGTTTACAGCCACTTCCGCGGTCTGTGTGACCGGCTTGGTTGTCGTGGACACAGGGTCTTATTTTACACTTTTCGGTCAGGGTGTCATCCTCACGCTTATTCAACTGGGCGGATTGGGGATCATGACCGTTTCGGTGACCATCTTCCATTTAATGGGGAAAAGTATCTCCTTCCGACAGCGGATGGCCATGCAGGATGTGTTTGCCCACACACCCAGGAAGGACATCTATCATCTATTAATGGCAATCTTTTGCTTTACCGGGATTGCGGAATTAATCGGCGCAACGCTGCTGTTCGTCCACTGGAGCAAGGAATATTTGTGGACAAAAGCTCTATATATGGCTGTTTTTCACTCTGTTTCAGCCTTCTGTAATGCCGGATTTTCACTGATCAGCAACAGTTTTATGGATTACCCTGGAGTACCGTTATTAAATTTGACGATCTGTGCTTTGATCATATTCGGCGGCATAGGACTTCCCGTGATTTACGATACTTATAAAACCATATTCCGATCTCATGAAAAACGCTTAAAGTTGTCCATTCAAACAAAAATCGTATTAATAACAACCGGAATTCTGATCGTTTCCGGAATGGTCGTTTTCTGGGGAATAGAACAGAATGCATCACTTCAGGGGAAGAGTTTTAGTGAAAGCTTGCTGGTAACCTTTTTTCAATCGGTTACCTGCCGCACCGCCGGGTTTAACACCGTTGATATTGCAGCGCTAAACAACACGACTTTAACTTTTATGATATTTCTTATGTTCTTCGGAGCTTCTCCTGGTTCGTGCGGAGGCGGCATTAAGACAACCACCCTTGCAGTCCTGGGAGCATTTACCTGGAGCCGCTTGAGGAGAAAAATCAGGGTCAATATTTTTAAAAAAAGCATCCCCAAAGAGACTGTAACAAAAAGCGTATCGCTTGTTGTGATATCAATCAGTCTCATATGTATGCTGTTTTTTCTATTACTTTTAAGTGCTCCAAAAGAGTCTATCAATGGGGCAGGTCATGGACAGTTTTTAGCCTATTTATTTGAGGTGGTTTCCGCGTTCGGAACAGTAGGTCTTTCGATGGGAGCAACCGCAGAAATAAATAACTGGGGGAAATTTTTGATCTTTTTAATGATGCTGTTCGGAAGGGTCGGTGTGCTGACATTTTCCTATGTTATTGCCGGGACAGAACCTTTAAAAGGCATTGAATATGTTGAAGAAAATATTATGATTGGATAACAGGAGTAAAAATGAAAAGATTCGCAGTCATCGGGTTGGGAAATTTTGGCTTTTACATAGCCAAATCGCTTTTTGAAGATGGGAATGAAGTAGTAGCGATTGATATGGATCAAAATCGTATTCAGACAATAGATGGCTTCTGCAGCGAAGCCATTGTAATGGATGGCACCGATAAAGAACGCCTGAAAGCCCTTGGCCTTGAAGTAATGGACAGTGTTATTGTCAGCACCGGAGCCAAAATCAGTACCAGTATATTGATCTGTCTTCATTTGGTGGAAATCGGAGTCAAAAAGATACTGGCCAAGGCATTGGATGAAGACCATGCAAAAATCCTGAAAAAGGTAGGAGCAACTGAAATCATACATCCGGAAAAAGACATGGCCATCAGAGCAGCCAAGCTTTTGTCGACACCGAATATCATGGATTTTATTCCGCTGGAAAAAGACTACAATCTCCTTGAGTTTGCTCCCCCGCAGGCATTTATCGGCAAAACTTTAAGAGAACTGAATCTTCGCGCCAAATATAATGTTTATGTGATTGCCATTAAAGAGCTTGTCCCGGAAAACTTTATTCTTGTTCCACCGGCCGATTTTGTTATAAAAGACAGCGATATTCTGATCATGCTGGGCAGATCTCAGGACATAAAGCAAATTAAGGGATTGGGGTAAGAGTTTTTAAACCGGTCAATAATATGGAGATGGCTGCTTGAGTAAAGGCTTAGTGCTCCTAATGAGCCTCCGCCCAGTTAATACCGGATGCGGCCGAGCAGGGTGGATGTTCTTTTTTGTTTGTCTTGCATCTTCTATTGCCCTGCCTAAATTCTTTCACCGCCCAATCGTGGGGGGATGGGGACAATGCTGGTTGTTCTTGGATTAATTTATATTTTTATTATGACCCCATCTTATTAGTGTCTATGGGACATTGGTGCTGGACATGCGTGGGGAGACAGGATATAAAGAAATCAGAACATTGCATAAATACCAAATTAGGGGAAAAGTGAAGTAGGGGATGCCCCTGAGAAATTATGAAAATGAAAAAGGAGAAAAAATGAAAATCTGCTTTCCCGTTAAATCGGATAAAAGTTTAGACAGTGTTGTATATGGCCATTTTGGTTCAGCGCCGGTGTTTATTATTTTTGACACGGAAACAAATACAACAGATACAATCAATAATCAGGATCTGGGCCATACACATGGCATGTGCGATCCTTTAAAAGCGTTAAACGGGGAATCTGTTGATGCTATAGTTGTCGGCGGTATTGGAGCGGGTGCTATAAACAAATTAAATGCAATGGGGGTAAAAGTTTACAGAGCCTGTGAAGGTACTGTTCAAGACAATATTAATCTATTTCAAAACAGCATAATGCCGGAGATTTCCATAAATCATGCTTGTGATGGTCATGCCGGTGGTTGCGGACATTAAAGGCTCGGTCAAATCTTGATTAGCACATTAGTGGAAGTAGGATGCCCTCTTGAAGCTGTAAAACTAAAGGGCTGCCGGGACGCTCTCAACTTTTAAACTTTTGAGGACTATGGGAGGTTCAAGCAGGGGGCGGGCGGCTGTAACATTTGCCAAGTTTGAGGAAAACGTAACATTTAGGGAGACTTGCGGGATGCCCATTTGTAAATCACTTGTCGGCTTAGGATATTGATAATATTATAAATATATGACACATCATTATTCAAATCAACTGCGT
>JAQICW010000096.1 GCA_027858355.1 Desulfobacula sp. | reverse complement strand
CATTTATTTCAGTCCGATAGTAGATTGATGCCGTAAATATGCACAAACTTAACGTCCAGGTTAATAAGCTCCACGATAAAATGGTGAGATTGTTCAAGGATATGTTTGAGCAGGGTGTTGCTCAGACTGAATTCAAATCTTATCCCTCACAGGACATGGCCACCCTATTCAGTGATATTGCTCACTCTGCTGCATGGGCATCCCTGTTCCGGGATGAAGATGAAATTGAAATAAAAGAACGGCTTTCCGTGATTTTTGACATGTTCACTAATGGAATTTTAAAATAATATCTATATATATGGAGAGATAAAAAATGGCGCAATCAATCGCAGACAGACGTGATCAGGAATTTGTACTACATGAGATGCTTGATGTTTCAGATCTGGCAAATCATCAATTGTTCAAAGAATTTAATAAAAAAACCATGGATATGATTGTATCCGAAGCCAGGAACCTGTCCGTTAAAGAACTTTTACCAATAAACAAGGATGGAGATGAACAAGGCTGCACCCTTGAAAATGGAAATGTCAGGGTGCCTGAATCCTTTCACAAGGTATTTAAACTTTTATGTGCGGGGGAGTGGCTTGCCATGTGTGATGACCCGGAATTCGGCGGCCAGGGCATGCCCCAGGTGCTGGCAACAACTGCCGGTGAATTGTTCACGGGTGCCAATTGTTCCCTCCTGATGTACCCCGGGCTTACCCACGGGGCCGGCAAACTGGTGGAAGAATTTGGCACCAAAGAACAAAAACAATTGTATCTGACTAACCTATACACGGGTAAGTGGGCCGGTACCATGTGCCTGACAGAATCTGAAGCCGGCTCTGATGTGGGCAATTTATCCACCACGGCCAAACGCAAAGCAGACGGCACTTTTACCATCACGGGCAATAAAATTTTTATCTCGGGCGGGGATCATGACCTGACCGAGAATATCATCCATCCCGTACTGGCCAGAATTGAAGGTGCGCCTGCCGGTACCAGGGGAATTTCATTATTCCTGGTTCCCAAATATCGGGTGAACAAGGACGGCAGCCCTGGCAAAGCCAATGATGTTGTCTGTACAGGTCTTGAGAAAAAAATGGGCATCCACGGCAATTCCACGGCCTCTTTGTCTTTTGGTTCCAAAGGCAATTGTACAGGAGAGCTTCTCGGAGAAGAAAACAAGGGTATGAAGGCCATGTTCGTCATGATGAATGAAGCCCGGCTTGGTGTGGGAATGCAGGGATTCGGATTTGCAACGGCTTCCTATATCAATGCAGTTAACTATGCCAGGGAACGGATCCAGGGAACGGATCTCATGAAAATATTTGACAAGGACCCCAAACCCGTTGCCATTATCAATCATCCGGATGTCAAACGCCAGCTCATGTCTATGAAAGCCTATGTCGATGGAATGCGGTCATTGCTCTATTATACAGCTCTTTGTTTTGATAAACTCAAAATTGCTGAAAACAAAGAAGAAAAAGACAAATATGATGGCTTGATTGAACTTTTAACCCCCATTGTCAAGGCATATTGCACTGACCGGTCCTTTGAGGTCTGCGTTCAGGGTGTCCAGGTATTTGGTGGGTATGGGTTTATCAGGGAATATCCCCAGGAACAACTGCTTAGAGACTGCAAAATTACCAGCATTTATGAAGGCACCAACGGGATACAGGCAATGGATTTTCTTGGCAGAAAACTAGGATTGAAAAAAGGCAAACCCTTTATGGATCTTCTAGGTGAAATGAATAAAACCATTGAAGCAGCCAAGAAAATTGAAGGACTTGATTCATTGGCCGGCAAGGTGGAACTGGCCGTAAACAAGCTGGGTGTATTAGCTATGCACATGGGCATGACTGCCATGTCTGAAAAAATATTGGATGCTTTTGCAACTGCCCACCCTTTCCTGGATATCACAGGGGATGTCTGTCTGGCCTGGCTGGAGCTTTGGCGTGCCGTGGTGGCAGCCCCCAAAATTGAAAAAGCAAAGAAAAAAGATAAGGCTTTTTATCAAGGCCAGGTAAAAACGGCCCAGTATTTTATTACCTGGGTACTGCCATCTACCATGGGCAAAATGGAAGCGCTTCTGGGTAATATCCCGGCGATTATGGAAATGCCGGATGCAGCGTTTGCCTTGTAACCAGCACTGCCAGAGATTCAAAGTTAAGAAAATTAACTGCAGTTGAGTCAAAACAGACGGACTTTGGAAGGAACTTTTGCCCAGCTTTTACTATTTAATTTTTACTCCCCGTTTAATCAATAATTTCTGCACATCAGCAATGTTAACATTGCTGATGTGCACACCATTTTTTAAAGAAACTGCAGCGGCAGTGCCTGCCCCCTGGCCTGTGACCGTGCAGCACATCATGTTGCGGAAAGCGCAATGGGCTGTCTGGTCACCGGAAACAGCGCGTCCGACAACCAGCAGATTCTCAATTTTCTGGGGCATCATACATCCAAAGGGCACCTGAAAATACCGCCCGGTTGTGGGCAGGATAATAATACCACGGCCATCAATAAACTCAGGAAAGATACCAATGGTATCATCAAACCGGGCCTGGTTCATCACATCATGTTCCGTCAGACTGTAACGACCGACAATCTTACGGGACTCTCTAGTGCCCAGGGTCATGCCGAAGTTTCTCAACCGGGCTTTTTCAAATCCAGGCACATATTTATTCAAGGCGATTATTGCCTTGAGAACGGTATCACGGCCCTGTATTTCAGACTTTGTCAGGTCCCACACATCTGTGCAGTCTTTTTTAAGCAGATGAACCATATTCAGCTGAGTGGCATCCCCTTCAGGAGAGAGGGTGCTCCAGGTTCCGCCGATGGCGATATTCTCATCAAGGGAGATTACGCCCTCTTTAACGGCCCTTTTAAAGGGATCTTCAATATACGGGCTGAACATATTTTCCTCTTTGCCCGATGTGGTCTGGCCCCAGCTCTCCCCTGCCCAGTCAGCGTAACTGGGCTTCAGCGTCTCCCGGACATATTCTTGAAAAACATCCCGGTTGATCCCCCGACAGGCAAACATGACCGTCACCATCATCAGCTCCTCTTTTGACGCTTTATAATAAGGAGCACCGGCCCTCGCAGCAATATCAGCATCCCCTGTCGCATCAATGACCCTTTTGGCCAGTATTGCCTGGCGGCCTGATTTGCTTTCTATGATGATACCTTTGATGATATTGCCATCCATAATCACGTCCACTGCCATTGCGTGCAAAAGGGGTCGCGCACCTGCTTCCAGGACCATTTTATCCGCTACCACCTTAAACATTTCAGCATCAAGGGCTTCACTGTCTGACTGAGATTCCCGGCAGCTGCCGCCAAGTTCTTTAGCCCGCACCTCAAATTCATTACCAATTCCATTGGATTCAACAGTCTTTTCATGTCTATACCAGGCAACACCCTCAACACCAACCTGGCTCAGCACTCCGCCAAAACAGCCGTAGCGCTCCAGCAGCAGGGTATCAACGCCCTCCCTTGCGGCCGCAACGGCTGCAGTGAGCCCACCAGGTCCGCTTCCAACCACCAGTACTTCTGTTTCAGCCATTACAGGTATGGTTCTGGCCTCTTCTTTTATATGTTTCATCATCTGACTCCATGGTTTTTCTCATCACCCAGGCAAAATTGGATTCAATAATTGCTTAGGGACCCGTGCTTGTCAATAAAAATAACCCTGCCTGATTCAAGATAGAACTGTCAATGTTCAAATTATTTAACAATGCTGATTTGACCCGAATTTTCAACAATATTTCTTGTATCATATTTGTTTTACTTTTTTGATGAAAACAATTAAAGCATAAAGACAATCCATTCCCATGCTTCTCTATATCAGTTTTCCCAATCCCTTTTGTCTTGAAAACATATAATTTTTTATGGTAGGTTGCCGTCCATGAAAGTTATTAAGATAAGAGGCGGTTGTCTCAAAGACGGGCCGGCTGCCGAAAGAATTATCGAATTGATTGCAAAAAGGGATGAAGGGCATGTTTTTGTACTTTCAGCCTTTTATACTGAAATTTAACCAAACTAGAATCGGATGCATTACCAATGGAACCATTGAATAACAAGATATTGGATTGTCTTAAACAAAGTGCACACTTTGCTGTAGCCACCATCATGACCCACAAGGGGTCCACCCCAAGAACATCGGGAAGTAAAATGATCGTATTAAAAGATCGAACCATATATGGCACCATTGGTGGCGGGCTGGTGGAGGCGCTGGTAATTGATACCTGCCTGGATTTGATAAATAAGCATAAGAGCCGGATAAAAGAATTTTCTCTGAACAGAGAACTAAAAGACGGGCTGGATATGGTCTGCGGCGGTAATCTAATAGTTTTAATGGAGGCCTTTGTTCCTGATTCTGATCTGACAGGCGTTTTTAAAGCCCTGGTCAGCCTTGAAAAAGAGGGAAAAAAAGGATTTCTGGTTTCAAAAATAGATGGGTTCAGCAAGTCTGATTTTACTACCCGAAAATGCCTGGTCATTCCCGACACAACGATTACAGGACCGTATTTAATACCAAAACCCCTGATGGATAAAATTTCTGATAACAGGTTTACAGGAACTTTCCCTGTGATTTACAATCACTGCCTGGAAGAGTTTATTATTGAGCCCATCCATCCTTCAGACACCCTGTATATTTTCGGTGCCGGTCATGTAGGGTTTCATTTGGCAAGGATGGCTCATCTTACTGACTTTCAGACCGTTGTGGTGGATGACCGGGAAGAATTTGCCAACCCGGAACGATTTCCCCATTCAAAGGCTGTTCATGCCGTGAAAAAATTTGATAATGCCTTTGATAGTCTTTCCATAGATGAAAGTTCCTATATTGTCATCCTCACCCGGGGTCATCTCCATGATCAGGCCGTGCTTGAGGCAGCTTTGAAAACCAATGCCGCTTATATTGGAATGATCGGGAGTCGGACCAAACGGAACCAGATTTACACCAACCTTAAAAAAAAGGGGGTCTCGGATAAAACCCTTGAGAGGGTCTTTTCTCCCATTGGTCTTGAAATCCATGCAGAAACACCGGCAGAGATCGCCGTTAGTATTATGGGAGAGGTTATAAAAATCAAGGCAGAAAAATAAAGCTTCCATAATAAGCAGACCCGGTATAAATAGCAGACTTAAAAAATTTAAAAAAGAAGTGGCAGGAAATATTTTATGTGCTCAAAAATGCATGAAAATAAAAAGGAAAATCACCATATGCTATTGGGGCTGCATACTTATAGTTTATATCTGCATGGGATCGGTCAGGCATGGGCTGGATTTAAACTGCCATGGGAAAGGCAATTGAGTACGTTTCAGCTTTTTGATCTGGGTATTGAACTCGGTCTGGACGGATTTCATCTGGATGATGGAGTCCTGGAAAACCTGGAACCTTCTTTTCTCAGGGAAGTTGGTAGTTCAGCAAAAGAGAGAAACCTTTACCTGGAGTACAATATGTCCCTTGACCTGGGGCATTTTGGCATTGGTATCCAGCATAATCTGGAAGACGGCCTGAACACGGCACATTTGCTGGGGGCAGACGTGGTAAAGGTAAGTATGGATTTACCCCGGTCCCGGCCAAGGGCAGGCAGTAGGTTTCATCCAAAGGTCATGCCCTATCTGCAGGAAACAGTACAAATATTAAAAACCGCAGCACCAGTGGCAGAGGCATATGGCATCCGACTGGCCCTTGAAAATCATTGTGATAGTTTTTCCCAAGAAATTCTCTGGGTACTCAAAGAGGTGAATCATACCTTTGTCGGAGCCTGCATTGATACTGTTAATGCCTGGCATATTGCTGAAGATCCCATGAAAGCAATTGAGAATCTTGCTCCTGTTGCATTTACAAATCATTTCAGAGATGATCGCATTGAATTCTGCCGGGATGGTTTTAAAGTCAGAGGGGTGGCCGTGGGTGACGGAGATATTGACATGCAAAAAGCATATGAGCTCATTAAAAATAACTCCCCCACCAACCGGATCAATATTGAAACTGAAATGGGGATAAGCCTGGAAGACATGGAGACGGCTTTGCACCTCGAGATTGAAACTATCAAAAAAAGTATTCATTTTTGCCGAACCGTGCTCAATATCGGCAAAAATATTATTGAAATACCAAAAGGAAAACGGCATGGGATCTAACAAGGAAGTCATTATCATCGGAGGCGGGGTCATAGGTCTTGCCTGTGCTCATTATTTAATTGATCAAGGCGCAAGTGTCAGAATCATTGAAAAAGATGAAATCGGGGATGGGGCATCCCATGGAAACTGCGGCCTGCTTTATTTCAGTGATGTCATAACTTTGTGTTCTCCTGGAGCGGTCAGCCATGAAATTGCAAGAACCCTGAAGGGGACATCGCCCCTCTATATAAAACCCGCGCTGGATTACAAACTCTTGATCTGGCTGTTAAAATTTGCTTCAAAGTGCAATGTCTCCCATATGACACGGGCAGCCAAGGACAAATACGAAATTCTGAATTACTCCATCAGCCTGTTTGATACACTTCTGGCAATGGATGGAATGAGCTGCGATTTTGAAAAAAAAGGCATATTAAGCGTGTTCAAGGACCAGAAAAATTTTGAAAAGTATCAAACCACCAACGATTTTCTGAGCACTTATAATATGGCGGCCCGAAGAATTGACAAAAAAGAGCTGCTGGAACTTGAACCTGCCCTTAGAAATGATATTGCCGGCGCATGGCTCCATGAAAATGACTGGCATCTCAAACCAGACATGCTTCTGGCTTCCTGGCGAAAACAACTGAGCAAAAAAGGACTTATCATAGAAGAGCACTGCAACCTTTTGGAGTTTGAAACCAAAGAGAATACCGTTGTTGGAGTGAACACCGTCAAAGGCAGTTTCAAGGCAGATGCATTTGTTCTGGCAACGGGGGCATGGGCTCCCCAGACCTTAAAACAATTAAAACTTGATCTGCCGGTTCAGCCGGGAAAGGGGTATAGTATCACCATGGAAAGACCAGGCATATGTCTTAACTATCCCTGCTCTCTTTATGAAAAAAGTATGGTTGCCACCCCATGGAAAAGTGGCTATCGCCTGGGCGGAACCATGGAATTTTCAGGGTATGATGATAAGTTGAGCCCTAAACGCCTTTCAAAGCTGATTTCAGGGGCAACTGCATTTTTAAAGGACCCTGTGGGCCATCCTGTTATCGAAGAATGGACTAGTTTTCGGCCCATGACTTATGATGATTTACCCATAATAGACAGAGCACCCTCCAAAGAAAATCTGATTATTGCGACGGGTCACGGCATGCTGGGGCTGACCCTGGCAACTGGAACTGGAAAACTTGTGTGTGACATGGTTTATGACAAAACACCGGAGATTAATATCAAGCCCTTTGGTATCAGCCGATTCAGATAAAAAATTATCTAAAATTTTACCTGTCACATGGAAATGGTATTCCCGGCTTCAATATTTATAGAAAAAATGGATATTTAACCTGATACAATAAAAGAAGCCCATCTATTAATTGACAAAATAAACACCCAGGATTATTATGCGATCCCGTATTGAGTTTTTTTGGAAAATCACTTACTTGGCCCAATAAAAACATCATGTTTTTTACAAAATAATCATTGGAAAATCTGGTATGAAATCAATATTAAAATCGTTTATAGCACTATACGCTTCAATGCTGCTGCTGGCGATGAGTTTGGGGCTGCTGGCAACCGTTCTGAGTTTGAAACTAACCATTGAGGGATTTTCTACTCAGATGACGGGTCTGATCTTAACCTCTTATTTTATCGGTTCTGTAACAGGGGCCATTTACTGCCGCCCTATGATAAGAAACATAGGGCACATCAGGGCTTTTACTGCGTTTGCCGCCCTTGCTACGGCCATGATCATGCTTCATGGGTTTTATATTTCAGCTTTTGCATGGGCGATTTTCAGATTTTTTACCGGTATAGCCACAATCGGGCTGTTCATGGTCATAGAAAGCTGGTTCAATGAATGTGCTCAACCCCAGACACGGGGAAGGGTTTTTTCCATATACATGGTTATGTGCTATCTGGGGGGCAGTGTTGGACAGCAGCTTCTCAACATTGGAGATATAAAAGATCAAACCCTGTTTTTTGTGATTGGTTTTTTACTGGTATCCTGCATTATTCCCATTGCCTTAACCCGTTCCATTCACCCACAAATGCCAAAGACTGAACCAGTCAAGCTTAAAATTATTCTTAAAAGAGCCCCTCTGGGAATACTGGGTTGTTTTACCGCCGGGTTGACAAATAGCGCTTTTTACACCATGGGGCCGGTATTTTGCCATCAAACAAATCTAAGTGTTTCCCAGATTTCTTATTTCATGGCCATCACCGTATTGGGAGGGCTTTTGTTCCAGTGGCCCCTGGGTTTATTTTCAGATCGGTTTGACAGATCAAAGGTAATTCCTTTTTTAGGCGGTGTTTTTGCAGTGATCAGTGCCTTGATGATTGTGGCTTCTCAAGGCCAGTTCGGGGTTTTTATGGCAGCGACGGCTATGTTTGGTGGGATTATGTTCACCATTTATCCGGCTTCTGTAGCAAGAGCCCATGACATGTTTGAACCTAAGGATGTGGTTAATGTCAGCTCTGCGCTTTTGCTTTTCTATGGTATTGGTGCTGTGATAGGCCCCATTGCTGCATCATCAGTCATGGAACTGCTGGACACGCCATATGGGTTCTTTATTTATTTTTCAGGTATCAGCGCCATCTATGCACTGGTTTCTTTATTTTTAAGGCACAAAGAAATTGCTCGAATCATCCCTGTGGAAGACCAGGTGGATTTTATGATTATGAAGCATACCACGCAAATGGCCTTACAAATTGACCCAAGATCGGAGGTTGATAAAACAGCGCCGGAATTGAAAACAGAATAATACCAGCAATTGTTTATCGTGGCATAAAAAAATAATACTAAATGCCAGGCTTGATTTTTTTTATAGAATAGTCAGGAAATATTTACCAAAAAGAAAGGGGCAGCATGGTAGAAAAAAGTCCAACAACTCCCTCAAAGGATCGCTTTGATCTCACAGATTGCAAAGCAACCATGAAAGCGGTTGTTACAACCGGAAACGGCGGATATGAAAAATTGGTTTATCGGGATGTTCCGATTCCGGCACTTGGCCCAAAGGAAGTTCTTTTGCAGGTACTTGCCGCAGGAGTAAACAATACTGAAATCAATACCCGCCTTGGCTGGTACTCTTCCAAAGTCACAACGAGCACAGAAAAACTTACGACCGGCGAGAGAGAAAAAAAAGAGGCAAATACACAGGGAGATGGCGGCTGGAATGAGGCAACGCCATTTCCGTTTATTCAGGGTACAGATTGTTGCGGCCGGGTGGTGGCTGTTGCAACGGGGGTGGATGAATGCCTTATCGGCTTGCGTGTACTGGTACGGGCCTGTATGCGAAGCAAGGGATGGGATTCTTTGGAAAATATTTGGATAGCTTCTGATTTTGACGGTGCCTTCGCGCAATTTGTGAAAGTACCGGCGGCCGAGGTTTTCCCCGTAGACTGTGATTGGAGCGATGCCGAGCTTGGCACGATCCCATGCGCCTATGGTACAGCTGAAAATATGATCCATCGGGCAAAGGTGGCAAAAGGAGAGCATGTGTTGGTCGCTGGTGCGTCGGGCGGTGTCGGATCGGCAGTCGTTCAGCTGGCGAAGCGTCGTGGAGCCTTTGTAACCGCCATTGCGGGGAAGGCAAAGATTGAAAATGTACGGACAATCGGTGCGGATCAAGTCTTTGCCCGAGACGTAGATATTGTGGCTGGCCTGGGAGAAAAATCCGTGGATGTTGTCGTTGACAACGTTGCAGGAAAAGGCTTTGGAGGGATGCTCAAAGTGCTGAAGCGGGGCGGGCGGTTTGTATCCTCGGGCGCCATTGCAGGACCGCTCGTGACACTTGATATGCGTGATTTTTATTTAAAAGACTTGACCCTGATCGGATGTACTGCCTGGGATGAGCCTGTTTTCTCAAACCTTATTTCCTACATCGAAAAAGGTGAGATACAGCCAATTTTGGCAAAAACATTTCCACTCAATCAGATTGTGGCGGCACAACGCGAGTTCACCGAAAAGAAGCATGTGGGTAAATTCGTTTTGATTCCGCCGCCAATCAATAGTTTTTAAAAAATTCCTGTTCTTTGACGAGCCCATACTGACCCAGGAGGAATTTAGATGTTATGCAAATACAAAAGATGAACGTACCTGATTTTTTAGCCCCTTGGCTGGACCGTTTCTATGAACCCCTGGAAATTGATCTTTTACAAATACTGGCAAGCAAATCACTTGAAAAAAAACAGATAGGAATGCTTTTGGAAAAGAACAAAACCCTGAAAGATTATAATAATTTTGATCTGTTTTTGGAAAGAGCCTGGCAAAAAATGGACTGATGCAAATTGGTGAACTTGGTCTGGATAAACATGGGATGATTACAGGTGCTTTATGCAATTGCTGCAGTGACTGCTGTTTTCCCCATCAGCTCTCCCAAAAACTCAATGTTCAAAAATATTGGCCCATGAGCCGTTTCCTGGCTCAGCCTCCGACCCAGGACTGCATCAAATGCGGAAAATGTGTCCGGCGATGCCCTTTTGGTATCATATCCCAGGAAAAAGACATCAAAGAAAAGAAACGCCTGGTTCCTGCAATTGATGCTGAACAATGCAGGGGATGCGGTGTCTGCGCCACAGGATGTCCTGAAGGTGCCATTAAAATGGAACAGATAAAGGAATCCTTGTTTGAAAAAAAAATCCAGTAAGTAATGCCTGACCCCATACAATATGACCCCATACAATAGGTTTATGCCAGTCGTACTTTTGCGCAACCTGTGGAATAGTAAACCCTTTCGAAAAATCGCCATTTAGGGAATTTGGCGGTGTTGCCATTTTCCCTGAATGGTCGGATACAACGCAGAATTTTTCAATCGAAATCACCATCGATACGATAACGTAAAATTCCGATTCTTATTTTGAAAGCAGGCTTTACAAGCACCTGAGATATTGATACAGATGCAGAGGTTTATAAAGGCTGTTAAAGCAGGATAAGCAAAATGACACGTACAGAGGCTCAGACAAGAAAAGAACTCATTGACGTAAAACTTGGCAAAGCCGGTTGGAATATCGGCGATAAAACCCAGGTTGTCGAAGAGATCAATTTTGAAGGTTCCCAGATTGAAAAACAAGTCATCAATAAGGGTACCAATGCATTGATTGTAAAAGAGTTTATGGAGGAATGCATCAAGGACACGGATGGTGTTTTACCGGGAAAGACCATCTTCTTTTGTTCCTCCATGTCCCATGCAAGAAGAATCGAAAAAATATTTGATTCGCTGTATCCAGAGTATTGTGGCATAGCAACAATGATAACAAAAGAATGAAAACAGAAGAATTAAAACTGATATTAGAAGAGGGCGAAGGCTACCTGATTGAGTTCAAGGAAAAACCAGCCCAGAGTGACCGGGAAATGGTGGCCTTTGCCAACGGGTCTGGTGGCAGGATCTTTATTGGCATTTCAGACTCAGGAAAGATCAAAGGGATCAGGGTGACCAATCAATTAAAATCCCAGATACAGGATATTGCCAATAATTGTGACCCTCCCATAAAAATAAAACTCCAGGAACTTGCATCCCTCCTGGTGGTGCATGTGAGTCAGGGCACGGAAAAACCCTATAGCTGTAGTTCAGGGTTTTACACGCGGATCGGGCCCAATGCCCAGAAGATGAACCGCAATCAGATCATTGAGTTTTTTCAGTCCGAAGGCCGAATCCGGTTTGAGGAACTCATGAACCTGAAATTTGATTTTAAAAATAATTTTGATCCCCAAAAACTGTCCCACTTTCTTTCCCTGGCAGAGATCTCCCCGGTTCTGGACACCCTGTCTATTTTATTGAATCTCGGCGTTGCAGAACAACAGGCAGGCAATCTCATCTTTAACAACACGGGCATTTTCTTTTTTGCCCGGGATCTGGATCAATTTTATCCCCATGCCGGGATCACCTGTGCCCTGTACAAGGGAATTGAAAAAGTCCACGTCCTGGACCGCAAGGATTTCAACCAGGATATCATCTACAATGTGGACAATGCCATGCTCTTTTTGCGGCAACACATCCCGGTCCGCTATGAATTTGACGGCTCCCCCAAACGGATCGAAGTCCCCCAGGTGCCTTTAGAGGCCTTGAGGGAAGCTGTGATCAATGCTGTGTGCCATCGGTACTATTTTGAAAAAGGGGCCAATGTCATGGTGGAGATCTTTGATGACCGCATTGAAATCTCAAGCCCGGGCAGTCTTGTCAAAGGGCTTCTTGAAAAAGATTTCGGCAAGAAAAGCGTTTTGAGAAATCCCAAAATTGCAGGGTTGTTTCACAGGATCGGCTATATCGAAAAAATGGGAACCGGCATCAGGAGGATGCAGAATCTGATGAAAGAGGCCGGCCACGCCCCGATTCGATCTGAGTTCACCACCTTTGTCACGGCAGTATTTGACCGGGGAGTTGCCCTTGAAAAAAAAGAACCGCCTGTCAAAATGAATGAGGGATTAAATGAGGGATTAAATGAGGGATTAAATGAGGGATTAAAATCCCTGCTTGCCGTGATTTCACAAAACCCGGGGATACAGACCAGACAGGCATCAGCCCTTCTTGACAACCGGTCTGTAAAGACCCTGGAAAAACAGATTCAAACCCTGATTGAAAAATATTTGATTGAACATCGGGGAAGCAAAAAAACAGGCGGATATTTTTTAAAAGGATAAAACATATAAAGGGCGTATGTCCGATAATTTTTGATGCACTGTTTTGGCTCAACCCCTATATTTTGACAAATTCATTGCCCTTTACACATAGCCGTAATAGTCCCGATGCACAGTTACCATATGGGCAAAATCCATGAGGGTTCCCCAACTGAAAACGGGAATATTGATGGCTCTTTGCAATGCCCTGGCAAAGGGTGGGAAACCAGTACACTCCAGCACCATTGCCCCCATATTGGGATGTTTTTCATAAAATGCCGTGGCTACCCTGAGAAAATCCTCTTCCGCCCGCCCGTAGTCAGCCTGTGGTATTTCCGGTCGTAGTTCTTCGGTCCAGAGATTGTCGAATTCCGGGCATTGCCCGTCATCTTTAGCACCTTCCACCACATAATTGGTTCCTATACTTACACCCACACTGGAAAGATGCTTTTCCAGCAGGGCCTCTTTGGAGGCCATGAGTATCCCCACCACATGATCCGGCCTGATGATGGACTGGGCCCAGGGAACCTGCAGAAGACTGGACATGAACACTGGAATATCCAGGCGGTCTCTTACCTCTTTCTGGAAAAAGGCAAAATACCCGCACTCGGCAGCAATGGCCCTGCATCCCATTTTCTGAAGTTTAAAAGCTGCTGTTAGTATGGTATCAAGGTATTGATCCTTATCTTTGCCGTGAACCAGTTTTTTTATATCCAGTCCCTGGGCCACCTCATACTGGATAGGGTATGGATAGGCACTGGGATTTCTCACATCCCCGGGAAAGCCGGGGTAAGTTTCATCCAGAAGAATAATGCCAAGGCTCATGCCCGAGCAGTGCACGTTTCTGCCTCGTATGTTTGTGATGCCGAAATCTCTGTTCTGATGCATAATTAAAATTCCTTTTAAAAAAAATCATGGTTTATTATCATTTGGCCGAGAGCACCGTTTCAAGTGTAATCGATGGGATACCGCATTCCTTCATATAATCGTCCATACCTTGTTAAATGTTTTTGTTCAACATTCGAATGATTTCCAGATCCACCATGAATTGTTCAAAACTGAATTGCGCAAAACCGGTCAGAAGGATGTTGAGATGTTTATTCCTATCGCCGGCTCTTGAACCTGTCCTCTCCTGCTTCGAGCTGGTCGAGGATCTCCAGATAGGTGGAGTAACGTTCGTTGGCAATCTTTCCACTCATGACCAATTTTGCCACGGCGCATCCCGGTTCGGTTCGGTGGCGGCAATTCCGGAAACGGCACCTGCCTTCCATGGCCGATTCAAACCCGGGGAAATATCCTGCAAGATCCTCTGGCGAAATATCCACCAGTCCAAACTCGTTGAAACCTGGGGTATCCACTAGTTCACCTCCGCCTGGGAGGGCATGAAGAGTGGAAACGGTGGTGGTATTGCACCCCCTGTTGCCTGCTTCATAGAGCTCCCCCACCCTGAGATCCAGTGTCGGGCAAATGGCATTGAGAAGGGAACTTTTGCCCACCCCTGTGATGCCCACGAAAAAGCTCCGAAACTCCTGCCCCAGAAACAATTCTAATGCAGCCAGGCCCTCTCCAGTGACTGCGCTCATGACAAAAATATCCATAATTCCGGCATAGGTGGCCTTAAGCTCAGCAACAAGGATTTCAGAGTCTTCAAGATCACACTTGTTGATCACCAGCACAGGAATCAGGGCCGCCTTCCTTGCAGTAACGACTGCCTGATCAATATACCCGAATGGAGGCCGCGGCAGAGATGCTACCACCACACCGAGAACATCAAGGTTGGCACCAACAATTCTGATGCTGCCCCTGGAATCCCTTCGGCAAAGCTCTGTTCTGCGTGGTAACCGCGTGAGAAGCTTGTCACGGACGACCACGTCATCGCCTACGACATGGCCGAAGCGCTTTTTTACCTGTACCATCTGCCGTTCTCCAGATTCAAACAAAATATCCACGGCAACACCATGGTGAGCGACGATCACGCCCTTCCGGTCCGGGGCAGAACAGGAAGAATCCTTTTCCCTGTGTTCCTCAACACCCTTTTTCTTGATTTTCAAACGCTAACTCTCCATCCTTATATAAGTATGCACCCAATGATTATCCCCTGTTGGACCTTTTGACATCCAACAGGGATAAACTTCTTGTTCCAGACAAAGCTATTCCAGCCTTTGATTATTGGAATTTAGTCAAACTGCATATTACCTTGTTTTTTATTTCCTTGCAATATCTGTACAATCGTGTATGATGCAATTTAATATTACACTAAGTAGAATCAGATTTTCCTTCAAGGTTGTCCTTGTTAACCTCGTTGTTTTTCCAAACATCGTTCGTTGCCACTGAAGTTTCTGCTGATTCAATAAACAGGAGAAGCTAAATGATAAATTATAATACAAACCCGTATCACATCTTAACAGAGACTACCCCAGGCCATGGCCTGTTGATTGCCCCGGACGTCCTCAGCATCATCATCCCACGCATTTCCCATAAAACCAAATAAATAACCAGCGGATCTTAATGAATCCGCAGATCTATAAACCAGGGAATCGCCCTGGCAGATCATCACAAAATATATAGGAGTATTAATGAGTTTTAACAATTTTAAGTTTGACCCTAAAGTAAACGCAGGCATTGCTGCCTGCGGCTATACTATCCCCACCCCGATCCAGAAACAAGCTATTCCCCCGATCCTTGAAGGTCGGGACATCCTTGGCCTGGCCCAGACCGGGACCGGGAAAACGGCAGCCTTTGTTCTGCCCCTTCTCCAGCGGCTGCTGGACGGTCCCCGCAAACGAGTGCGGGCCTTGATCGTAGCGCCCACAAGGGAGTTGGCCGAACAGATCCATGCTGATATCAGCAAAATGGCAAAAGAAACAGGCCTGCGAAGTCTTTCCATTTATGGCGGCGTAGGTAAGCATCCCCAGGTCAAAGCAATCCGCAATGGTGTGGAAATTATTGTTGCCTGCCCCGGCCGCCTGCTGGACCTTCTTAATGACAGGGCCTTTTCCCTTAGCGCTGTTGAGGCACTGGTTCTTGATGAGGCAGACCACATGTTTGACAAGGGATTCCTTCCGGATATCCGCAGAATCATCAAACAGCTGCCCACAAACCGTCAAACCATGGTTTTTTCCGCCACCATGCCCAAGGAAATCCGCCATTTAGCGGAAAACATATTAAAAAATCCGGCAACCGTACAAATCAATCATACCCAGCCGATCCTTGCAATCTCCCATGTCCTGTTTCAGGTTGCAAAAGAGCGTAAGACCTCTTTACTCAAGAGCATCATCCAGGAAGAAAAAATGACGAGTACCCTGGTCTTCACCCGTACCAAACACAAGGCTAAAAGCCTGGCTCTGGTGCTGCAAAAGGCCGGCTTTAGCGCAGCCTCAATTCAGGGCAATCTCTCCCAGGTCAAACGGCAGCAGGCGCTGAATGGCTTTAAGGACGGAACCTTTAAAATCCTTGTTGCAACAGACATTGCAGCCCGGGGGATTGACGTGAAGGGGATTTCCCATGTTATCAACTATGATGTTCCAGATACTGCCGAAACTTATACCCACCGCACCGGGCGTACGGGCCGGGCAGAACGGAGCGGGCAGGCATTCATCTTTGCCGGCCAGGAAGACAGCAAGATTATATCTCTCATTGAGCGGAACCTGGGCAAAAAGATGCGCCGCCAGGCAACACCAGGTTTTGCCTGGGAACCAAAAGAGATAGTTGTTGAAGAAAAAAGAGACCGTTTTCCACGACAGATGCCCAGAAGAAAGCAACCTGCTGCGACCGGGCGGGGTAGAAACCAACACAGCGGGTTTTTTGCCTCTGCTTCCGGCATAAGCCGGACAGTTCACCCATAACCGATTTTGTCTGGACACCCAGGCTTTCAGCCGAGGTATCAAATGATACCTCGGCTATATAATAGTGGTTCCCCCAAGGGACCCGTAACACAAAACATTAATGAGGATTTAGTCTTGTTTAAACCAAACTATTCATTTGAAAAGCGCCAGAAAGAATTGGCAAAAAAAAAGAAAAAAGAAGAAAAAAAGCAACGCAAACTGGAGAAACAAAACAATCCTGTCGAGGAAAATGAGAACACATCTCCTCCTGAAGATTAACCCGTTTGCTAAAAAAGAGTACAACTAAGAATTGCTGGTCGCATTCAGGCCTTTTTCTTGATAAGAATTAACAAGTATGCCAGCCTATAAAACTATTGAGCTTGTAAATTTAATATACGCTTATTTAATAGGCATGGATGATGTTTGTCTTGCTACCTTTCTTGCGGATTCCTATTCCTGGGACCAGACATTGAATATCCAAAGCACAACCATGAGACCCGGGAGGTTTATGTGCCATTGAGCTCCCAGGCTCAAGGGGAACAAGGGACTGGTGATTGGATATCAAGGCCAGGCGGCATTCCGATATATCACAGGTCAGGGCTAACACATGGAATGCGAACGGGAAACAAACCACTACTTGCTCTATATCTTTGGCAAGGGGGTAATCT
>JAQICW010000046.1 GCA_027858355.1 Desulfobacula sp. | reverse complement strand
GATATATACTATCTTTTTAACTAAAGGAGAAGTATATATTCCTTATATGGAACAAAAAGCCAAAACCAGAAAAGAAAAAAGGCGTGGGAAAAACTCAAAACAATGTCATTGCTGCGGGCAAACCTTTATGTTCTGCTGGAATTGCAGGTGTGGGTTTTCCATGTGCCAGGACTGCATGTATGAGAATCTTTGGGGCTTGACATGCAACGGGATTACCTGGGAATGTCCTGATTGTGGTGAACAGAACGGATATGGTAATCAATAGGAATTTTAAATGCTTGCATCCTTGCCGGCTTTTAAAATAAAATATTTATCAGGATTTTATCTATGCAAATCTGTAAAAAGGAGGAGAGCATGTCAAAGAAAATCAATGTAGGTACTTTGATATCTGGCGGTGGAACAAACCTTCAGGCTATTATTGATTCATGCCAGAACAATTTAATTGATGCCAATATTCTTTTTACAGGCTCTGACAACCCTGGTGTAAAAGGGCTGGAACGCGCCCAAAAGGCAGATATTGACACCTTTGTGGTGGATTATACCGGCATCATCACCTCCTGCAAAAAAGGAATAAATGATGCAGATCTTCCTTCAGACTTTAATTTAGAGGAAATTCTATCAAAGCAGCAACTGGTTGCAGGCGATGCATCAAAAGAACAGCGGGCCTTTTTTTTAAAGACCCGGGCCATTGCAGAAAGAAAACTTTTGGATATAATCCTTTCCTATGACATGGATCTTCTGGTTCTGGCCGGATTTATGCGGGTGCTGACGCCCTATTTTATTGACAGGATCAACACGGATCCGGGAAAATATAAGATAATGAATATCCATCCTGCACTTCTGCCTTCATTTCCCGGAACGGACGGATATGGAGACACATTTCGTTATGGCTGTAAAATTGGCGGGTGCACGGTTCATTATATTGATTACGGGGAAGATACAGGTCCCATCATCGGGCAGAAAGCTTTTGAAATTGAAGATAATGACACCCTTGATGATATAAAGAAAAAAGGCCTTGTAAAAGAGTGGGAACTTTTTCCCCAATGTATTCAGAAATTTGCTGATTCCTTGAACAAACAATCAAGGCACAAAATATCAAGGACCAAACACTCTAAATAAATTTTTTTTGGATCAATTAATCAGTTTAAGCATCAGGGGTACTGCTGTCATGGTTCCTATGGTGGATCCCAGGTTAGTGAAAATAACCACAAGAAGAATCCGTGTTACATTATTGCGCCAAAAGCCTTTTATGGATACAATGTCTGCAGGGCTTGCTTCATAATCTTTTACTTTGGGTTTTCTGGAAAAGGCTTCCACAAGTCCTGATACCCAGCCTGCAGCAATCATGGGGTTTAAAGAGGTTAAAGGGGCGGCAATAATCGCTGAGATAATGGTAAGGGGATGAGCAAGCGCAAGAATGGCGCCAATACCTGCGAAAATACCATTGGCAGCAATCCAGATCCAGATCATATCTGTTCCTGCATTTTCCCCTTCCATTAAAAATCCCGTTGCAAACAATACCATTATGGCTGCCGGAATAGCCCATTTTAAAATTTTTCCGGTCTTGCCGGCAGGGGGGATAGTATTTAGTTCATCAAGGTCTATTTTTTCATTGCCTGCAAGATATTTTTTAATCCCTGGAGCATGGGCAGCACCAACAACAGCCACGATTTTTTCACCTGGTGCAGATCTGATTTTTTCGGCCAGGTATTGGTCCCTTTCATTGATCAGGGATTTTTCAATAATGGGGTGCGTCTTTTTTACGTCAGCCAGAAGAGTTTGAAGGATATCTTCCTGCTTCATCTTTTCAATGTCTTCTTCATTGATATCATCTGAGGCACCAAAAGAGAATACAAGGGAAAACATGAGCTTTAATTTTTCCCAAAGCCCCATTCCTCTCCAGACCCGTGAAAGTGTGATCTGGATTTCACGGTCGGCCGGAATGATACGAGCATTGATTTTTTCTGCAGCCTTGATGGCATTGATCATTTCCTGGCCTGGTTTGATATCAAATTTATCAGCTATTTTTTTCTGGAAAGAGGCCAAAAGAAGGTTCATGAACAACAGCAATGCCTTTTTTTCTTTAATAACTTTGACAATATCCATGTTGCGCCATCTGTCCGCATCCTTGAGTGATGCAAGCCTTGTCTCACAAAGTTCAACACAAACGGTGTCCGGGGTTTGTTCAAGGATGGTATCTTCCACAAGCTTAGCGCTCTGCCTTGACACATGGGCAGTGCCGATGAGCAGTATATTTTTCCCATTGCAGGATATCTGGTCTACCATGCTGCCTTTTTTTGTTTCTTTATCCAGGTTGTCCAACTTATCCATTTTATTAGATGTGTCTGGTGTATCCAATTTATCCGATGTATCTGGGGAATTTTTCATGAACCTTATAAAACCTTTCAAATCAATTAAATATTGTATCGTAGTATAACCATTATATTATTCATGGCAATACAAAATGATCCCAATTCTTGACCTTGATCAATAGGTTTGGTATTTAGGTCTTTATGAAATCAATAGATGAACAGATATTAAGAGCCACAAAAGAGATTATTGTAAAATTCATTGAAATGGGAAGACTATCACCTTCAAATGTTCATGAATCTTTTAAAGATATTTATGCCATAGTCAATGAAACCGTCAAAGAAAATGTGACCAAAGTTGTCCCTTCAAATGACAAACAAGACTGAAGATATCTTTCCAAAAATAAAATTCGGGACAAGGAGGCTTTATGCTCAGCGAGCTGACCATAAAAAACTTTGCAATCATTGATGATATCCGGATTTCATTTGAGGAAGAATTTACCGTATTAACGGGTGAGACGGGTGCGGGAAAATCAATTATTATTGAAGCAGTTAACCTCTTGCTCGGAGGTAGATCTTCGGCTGATCTGGTGAGAGCAGGCTGTGATGCGGCTGAACTGGAAGCTTTTTTTGACATTGATGCCCAGTCAAGGGCTGCAATGATTTTAAAAGAGCAGGGCATTGACGGTTCTGACGGCCTGATTGTCAGAAGGATTATCTCATCTTCAGGCAAGAACCGTGTATTTATCAACTCAAGGCAGTCAACCCTGGATCTTTTAAAACAGGTAACCTTTAATCTTGCCGGTATCTCAAGCCAGCATGCTCACCAGGGGCTTTTAAAAGAGGAAAATCACCTGGATATTCTTGATGAATTTGCAGGAACAACAGATCTGAAAAATGAAGTCAGGAATCTGTATCAGACCATTATTCCTTTGAAGAGAAAGATAAGAGAACTCCAAAAGAACCTGGATACAAAAAGAAAAGAACAGGATTTTTTAAAGTTTCAGATAAATGAAATCAGTGATGCTGCTATTTTGTCCAAGGAAGATGAAGATCTTGAAAAGAAACGCGAGACTCTTTTAAATGCATCAAAAATATTTGAAACAGTCAATCGTTCCATCCATGAAATTCATGACAGGGAAGACTCTCTTTTTGAAAGATTGTCTTTTTTAAGAAATGATATGGAAAAAATAGGTGTGGCTGATGAAAGTCTGGAAAAAATTGCAGGCCAACTTTCTTCAATTGTGTTTGATTTACAGGATATTGCCAGTGAATTAAGGGATTTTTCTTCCAGTATTGATCTTGATCCAGCCTCCCTTGAAATGACGGATCAAAGATTGGACCTGGTTTCAAAGCTGAAAAGAAAATATGGCGGGAGTCTTGATGCATTGTTTAATGAGTATGAAGCCATGCAGTTAAGGCTTTCTCAAACCACAGAGATTGAAAGCAGGATAAAAATTTTTGAAAAGGATGTTCATGGTTTTCTTAAAGAGATCAGCCAAAAAGCAAAACAATTATCAATCTTAAGAAAAGCAGCAGGGAAAAACTTATCTAAACTTGCCAGAAATGAATTGGATGCCCTTGAAATGGGGAAAGCAAAGTTTGAGGTTTCCTTTTCTATCCAGATCACAAATGATCCAGAAGATATTGCAACGGCAGATCTTGAAAAAATAGGGCCGGATGGAATAGATAAGCTCCGTTTTCTTCTCAGTCCAAATCCTGGCGAAGCATTAAAGCCTCTGGTGAAAATTGTTTCAGGCGGTGAGCTGTCAAGGATTGTTTTGGCATTAAAAGCCGTTCTATCAAAAACTAAGTCTTTGGAAACATTGATTTTTGATGAAGTGGATGCCGGGATTGGGGGAGCAACATCTGAAAAAATCGGTCTTAAATTAAAACAATTGTCCCAAAAGCATCAGGTGATCTGTATTACGCATCTGGCCCAGATAGCAAAATATGCCAAAAACCAGTTCAGGATATCCAAAAAGGTGATCAATGGACGGACCTTTACTATCATTGTGCCATTGGCAGAAGAGGATGCGAGAATTGAAGAAATCGCCAGGATGATTGGCGGGGCAAATATTACAGATGCCACCCTCACCCATGCAAGAGAACTCCTTGAACAGGGGGCATATTGACAAATAGTCAAATATAGTTAATTTAAAAATTATTTAAAATCCAGCTAAAGGAGCAGTCATGCCAATATATGAATTTAAATGTTCAAAATGCGAAGAATTTTTTGAAGTCATTGTAATGGGCTCAAATGATAATGATATAGTAACTTGTCCAAAATGCGAGTCAAAGGAATATGAAAGAGTTGTTTCTAAAACCAATTTTACCATGGGAAGTCCATCTGCCGGGCAAGCTAAGGGGGTTCAGACCCAGGAAAGAGAATGTTCCGGCGGGTCCTGTAAAACATATACTGTTCCAGGCGAGACAAGATAGACGTATAAATTTGTTAGAATTGAGCCGTCCAGGCCAAAGGAGATTTGAATGAGTGAAGTTGCCAAGCTTGTGATTGATGGAAAAGAGCTGATACTTCCAGTCATAGAGGGTTCACAAGGAGAAAAGGCAATTGATATCAGAACCCTGCGCCAGGAAACAGGATATATTACATTTGATCCTGGTTTCGGAAATACGGGAACCTGTAGAAGCGCGATTACCTAGATGGATGGGGAAAAAGGAATTTTAAGATACCGGGGTATCCCCATTGAGCAACTGGCAGAACACTCAACTTTTGTAGAAACGGCATTCCTTTTGATTACAGGCGAGCTTCCCACCCGGGAGGAATTGACCCGTACCAGTGTCCAGTTGAATGATTTTTCTCCCCTGCATGAAAACATGAAGGCGTTTTACCAGAATTATCCCCCCAAAGCCCACCCCATGGGGATTCTGTCAGCCATGGTCAATGCAATGAGAAGTTTTAATCCTGAATTGATTGATCTTGAGGAGGAGATGAACAAAACATATCTTCGCATTATCTCGAAAATCAGGACAATGGCAGCAATGGCCTATAGAATTTCATGGGGGGAAAAAGTTGTCTATCCAAGGCCTGACCTGTGTTATTGTGGAAATTTTTTAAACATGATGTTTGACAAAGTGGTGGTTCCTTATCGATTAGATGATGACCTGATCAAGGTCTTGAATGTATTCTGGATTCTCCATGCCGATCATGAACAAAATTGTTCGACCACGGCAGTAAGGGTTGTGGGAAGTGGTAAGGTCAATATCTATTCCACGATTTCTGCCGGAATTTCAGCACTTTGGGGTCCCCTGCACGGAGGGGCAAACCAGGCTGTGGTGAATATGCTGGAAAAAATCCATAACAATGGTTTCACTGTCAAGGAGTGTCTTTCAAAAGCAAAAGACAAAAATGACCCTTTCAGGCTTTATGGATTCGGACACAGGGTCTATAATACTTATGATCCAAGGGCCAAGATCATGAAAAAGATCTGTGACATCGCTCTTTCAAAGATGAAAAGAAAAGATCCATTGCTGGAAATTGCCAAAAGGCTTGAGGATGCAGCATTAAATGATTCATATTTCAAAGAAAAAAATCTTTACCCCAATGTTGATTTTTATTCCGGCATATTATTGCGGGCCATGGGGATTCCTACCAATATGTTTACCGTCATGTTTGCCATCGGCCGCCTGCCAGGATGGATTTCCCAGTGGAAAGAGGATGTGTCTGACCCTGAGATGAGGATATCAAGACCCCGGCAGATATATTCCGGCAAACAGAAACGAGATTATATTCCCATTAATAATCGAGGGTAGAAAGTAAGACCAAGATCACCTTGATTTCGTGGACTGGGCGTTTTCAACCTATAATGCCATGGCCTCCCTTATTGATCCGGAACAGATCTCAGAAAAAGTGGGGATAAATCAGCAAAGAATTTCTCAAATTACCAATAATACCAGTTCTGGTAATATTGGTAATTTGTATTCCTTCCAAGAACCTTTTGATATTACCAATCCGGGCATATCTTCCATTATTTCGATATTCTAATTTGGTTTTACTGCAAATTGCTTTGACAGCATCCCTATTTTTGTGTTTTATGATAGCGTTAAATATGTTATTGGTCATTTTTTAAATAATATTTATTAAAGAAATTGTGATTGAAAAATAATAATAAAATATAGAGTTGATTGAGTTTGCCATGATTGAATTATATGCCCATCGTGGGTCACCTGAAAAAGAACCAGAAAATACTATTGTATCCTTTAAAAGGGCAATTCGTGAGAAGGCTGAGTGGATTGAGT
>JAQICW010000042.1 GCA_027858355.1 Desulfobacula sp. | reverse complement strand
GCCTGGCGGATATGGAAAAAACTTAAGTCAGTATTAAAGACAGAGGCATTGCGCCCCAGGTACCCGGGTGAATGGGCATCGGAATTAGACAGCAGCCGGACATTATCCAGATCTTCAATGCGCCAGTTCATGGGGGGATCGGAAGACAATCCAGTTTCAATGGCAAAAATATGGGACTTTAATGGACCAAAACATTCTTCAATGGAATCAAATCCTGATTTTGAGCCAAACATTGAAAACCATGGTGTCCAGATATGGGCCGGCACAAAAAAACCGTTATCATTGACATCCAGCATAATCTTGAGCAGATCTGCCGCATCCAGCCCAAGTATGGGGCGACCATCAGATTTAATATTTCCAATGGCATCCAGTTTTGCATTAAACTTTTTAACACTGGCAATATCAGGAAAATATACCAGATTATGATTTTTTCTCACTCTCCCGTCTTTTTTGTAAATATTGCTGATTTCGCTTTGCAGGATAAACCGGACAGGATTTCTGCAATTTTCCGGAATGGTTTTATCGATATCCCTGGCAATCTCTTTTTTCAGGGAAAACAATCCAGGCTCTGTTTCTTCAAGCTTGGATTCAATTTCACTGATCCAGGCAGGATAGGTAAAATCCCCAGTCCCAATAAGCGTTACCCCTTTAATTTGCGCTGTATAATAAAGATTTTCAAAATCAAGATTCCTGGCTGTAGCCCGTGAATACCTGGAATGGATATGAAGGTCAGCAATAAATTCCATTGTGTTTTTCCAATTCAAATTTTATATTTTCTTACCAGTTCAATAATTTACATGATTTGTGCTTAATTTAAAAGCAGGATTCTGATAAAGGATAATAATCAACCCCGACAATAAGAATAAAAGGGATTGCAATGAACATTCTTAAGGATAAAAGGGATTGCAATGAACATTCTTAAGGATAAAAACATTTATCAATTAAAGAGAATACATTATGCCCATATTTGACCCGCAGTCAAAAGCCTTGATCCAGAATTGGGATCAAACCATTGAAAAACAGATCAAAATAAAATTGATCACCACCGATCATGCGGAAAACAATCAATTTGTAAATTTTCTTGATCAGCTGGTAAACATGACATCACATCTCGTGATTGAATCAAAAAAAGGCGAAAAAAATCTACCTGGATTTCTTTTAAAAGAAAATATCACTTATTCCGCGCTTCCCCTTGGAAAAGAACTTAAACCCTTTCTTGAAGCCTTGTCACAAATAAATGGCAAACACAACATGCTTTCTATACCCCCGCTTTCCAAACCCATTAGGCAAACCCTTGATAAGATAGACATCCCCGTCCGGTTAAAACTCTATATTGCCCTGGAGTGCCCCCATTGCCCCAATGTGGTCAGAACGGTCATACCCCTGGCACTTAATTGCAGCAACATAAACCTTCACATCATTGACGGCAGTCTGTTTCCCGAAACTGCGCAAAAAGATATTGTCATGTCAGCACCCTGCCTGATACTTGATGATGACTTCAGGTGGACCGGAAGTGTTCCAGCCCAGGAAATTGTAAAAATGATGACCAGCCGTGACCCATCACAATTGAGCGCCGAAACATTAAAGACAATCCTTGAACAGGGAGATGCCTCCTGGATAGCTCAACAAATGATCAAAAAGAAAAAAATCTTTGATGGTTTTATCAAACTTTTGCTCAATGAAACATGGTCAGTAAGACTTGGAGCCATGGTTATTGTAGAAGAACTTGTTGAAACCGAACCAGATCTTGCAGCCTTGCTTTGCCCCTCCCTGATTGATCTGTTTGATGGAAAAGAGATCCCCATACAGGGAGATATCCTCTATGCACTGGGCGAAGCAGGCGATCGTAAAACAGAAGAATGGATCAAAAAAAAGCTTCCCAGACTTGTACGCCAGGACCTTATTGATGCTGCAACAGAAGCCCTGGAAAGTTTGAAGTCAAAAAATAAATAAGAAAATGTCAGGCATTGGAAATTCTCCCATTATTTTCTTTCATTTCTTTAATTATTTTATAGGATATATCGGTCACTTCTAATTATGACCATCATGGTTTCCTATGTTCTTTCTTATGGCTGAAACTACAGATTCAGCGGCTTTGATAAGTATGGACCTGGGACAGGCAATGTTAAACCTTTCAAATCCAGCCCCGTTTTCACCGAACCAATTTCCATGATCCAATGCAACATTGGCATCTTCTTCCCCTATCCGGATCATTTTATTGCAGTCCAGTCCAAGGTTTCGGAAATCAACCCAGACCAGATAAGTTCCCTGAAGGTCATAGACCTTTGCACCGGGCAACTGGGTTTCAATATAAGTTTTTAAATACATGAAATTGTCATGCAGATAGAGAATAAGATCCTCTAACCATGGTTCAGCCCCATTATAGGCTGCAGCCGCACTAATGGCGCCAACAAGCGTTCCGCCAATTGAATTCGTAAATCCAAGATTTTCAATCTGGCTTGAAAGCTCCTGCCTTAAACCCGCATTGGGTATAATAATGCTTGACTGGTGCAAACCTGCTAAATTAAATGTCTTACTGGCGGCAAGCCCGGTTATGGAATTTTGGGCAAATGCTTCTGAAATAGTTGGGAAACAGGTATGTTTAAATCCAGGCATAATTAAATCACAATGGATTTCATCTGAAATAATGAGAATGTTATTTTTAATGCAGATATTTCCAAACTCTTCAAGTTCTTCCCTGGTCCAGACTCGCCCAACCGGGTTATGCGGACTGCATAGAATTGCCATTTTAACCCTTGGATCTCTAGCCTTTTTTTCTAAATCTGCAAAATCCATCTGATAATGATCCCCAACAATTTGCAAAGGATTGTCTAAAATCCTGCGGCCATTGTTTTGGATAGCTCTGGCAAAGGGATAATACACAGGGGTTTGTATGAGGACCTTATCTCCTGGTTTGGAAAATCTTTGAACAATATAATTTATGGCAGGAACGATTCCCGGAGTTGTTATAATCCATTTTTCATCAATTTCCCACTGGTGCCTTCGTTGGTACCAGGAAATCAGTGCCGGAAAATATGACGGGTCAATTAGGCTATATCCATAGATCTGATGCTCCAAACGTTTTTCCATGGCTTTTCTAACCACGGTTGGGCATTTAAAATCCATATCTGCCACCCATAAAGGGAGAAGATTCTCTTTTCCCTTTCCAAATATTGCCGATAAAACACCTGGTTCCCATTTCATGGAAGCAGTGCCTTCTCGATCAACAATTTCATCAAAATCCCAGTCTTTAGACATTGATTTATTCCCAGTTATCTAAATTGAAGTTAACTTTCATTTTTGGATTAATTGCATAACCCAATAAATGGGGCATGTCAAATGCAAAAATTTTTACAATTCCACAGATTGTGCAAAAAAAGGTTGTGCAAAAAAACAGTCGCTTGACAAAAAGTAAGTTTCTATTTACTCTAATTTTTATCGGCGCACACCAGAGGACCTGTATGGTCAGAGGAAAAACATGTCTTTTACAAACCATGAACTGCAACTTGCCAAGGACTTTGTCCAGACCACTGGCTGCAATATTTTCCTGACTGGCAAGGCCGGCACAGGCAAAACAACCTTTCTCCATAGTCTGCAAAAGAACATGGCAAAGCGGATGATTATCACAGCGCCAACGGGTGTTGCAGCAATCAATGCCGGGGGAGTCACCCTTCACTCTTTTTTTCAGCTGCCCTTTGGCCCATTTGTGCCGGGAAGCGAGACCTATGAGAGCAATAAGCATCGCCAGTTCAGGTTCAGTAAAGAAAAAAAGCAGATTATACAAAGCCTTGACCTGCTGGTAATTGATGAAATAAGTATGGTAAGAGCTGATTTACTCGATGCCGTGGATGCAGCTTTGCGCCGCCTTCGCCGTAATAATCAGCCCTTTGGCGGAGTACAGCTGCTCATGATCGGAGACCTGCATCAGCTCTCTCCTGTGGCAAAGCGCGATGACTGGCAACTTATACAGCAGTATTATGAATCCGTTTATTTTTTCAGCAGTAATGCGCTTGATCTTAGTGAACTGGTTACAATTGAGTTGCAACATATTTATCGTCAGTCAGATGCGGGTTTTATCAAGCTGCTTAACCGGGTGCGTGACAACAGGCTTGATGAACCCACCCTGAAGAATCTTAATCAGCGTTATATTCAAGATTTTACACCAGGCAAAGACCAGGGCTATATCACCCTGACCACCCACAATCGCAACGCAGATTCCATGAATCAGTCCAAGCTTGCTTCTTTAAGCAAAAAAGAGCACCATTTTAAAGCTCAAATTTCCGGAGATTTCCCAGAGCATATATTTCCCACCCAGGCATTTCTAAAGCTTAAAGAGGGGTCACAGGTGATGTTTGTGCGCAATGACCAAAGTTCTGAAAAACTCTATTACAATGGTAAAATCGGCAGGGTAATCAAAATTTCAGATAAGTATATCTATGTTATCTGCCCGGGAGATCCCAAGGAAATCGTGGTGGAACCGGTAATTTGGGAAAATATCAAATATACCTTGAACAAGGAAAACAAGGAAATTGAAGAAAACATCATCGGTAGATTTGAGCAATACCCTTTAAAACTTGCCTGGGCCATCACCATCCACAAGAGCCAGGGACTGACATTTGATAGGGCAATTATCGATGCCAGGGCAGCCTTTGCCCATGGTCAGGTTTACGTGGCCCTGAGCCGCTGTAAAACCTTAGATGGTATCGTACTCAGCTCTCCCCTCTCATCTAATGGAATAAAAACAGACCAGGCAATAAATGATTTTGACAAAGCCACCAATCAAAACCCACCGTCTGAAAACCGGCTTAATGCTGATAGAATAAAATATCAGCAGCAGCTGCTGCTTGATTGTTTTGATTTTCAACCATTGCACAATTGCCTGGGTTATCTTACCCGGCTTTTGATGGGTAACGCCAGAGTAGTTCAGGTTTCAGGCATTGCAGATATTTCTCAGCTGGAAAAAACAGTCACAAAAGATATCTTTGTTGTCAGTGAAAATTTTAAGCGGCAATTAAACACAATTTTTGCAGATAATAACCTGCCCGAGTCTGATCCGGTTATTTTGGAACGAATCAGCAAAGCATCTGTATGGTTTCAGGAAAAATTTGCCGTGATTTTTGGAAACTCTATTCAAAAATTACATATAGAAACAGACAATACTGAACTTCGTAAAAAGATTAACAATGCGCTGGATAATTTTAAAAAAGAAGTTGCAGTAAAGTTGGCTGGCATACAAAGCTGGGAAAAAGGATTTTCCCCTTCAGGTTATTTGCGTGCCATTGCAAATGCCCAGGTTGACTTTCTCCCTGAAAAAAGAAAAAAGAGCCAGGTTCAGGATTATGGTGAATCAGATGTTGAGCATCCAGAGTTATTCCAGACTCTCAAGGACTGGCGATCCAAAAAGGCCAAAGATAAAGGACTTGCCCTTTTTCAGGTTTTACACCAACGGGTATTGATTCAGATTGTTGTTTGCCTGCCGGAAAATACGGCTGCTTTAAAGAAAATAAGTGGCGTGGGCAAAAAAACCATTAAAAACTATGGTGAAGAACTGGTGGAACTGGTTTTAGCCTATCGAAAAGAACACGGGATAAACAAGGTCGTACTCCCAGAGCCTAAAAAACTTTCAAAAGAAAGTACCCCCGTAAAAAAAGAGACGTCACCTTCCGACACAAAACAGGCAAGTTTTGATTATTTCAATAAGGGATTAACCATTGGTCAGATTGCAAAAGAAAGAAGCCTGGCAATTTCTACCATTGAAACGTATCTGAGTTTTTTTGTGGAAAAAGGCAAATTAGATATCAACAAGCTGCTTTCTTCTGAAAAACAAGAGGCCATTGAAAAGGAACTGGCTATTGATCACAATAATTCTCTCACCAAAGTAAAAAATATCCTGGGAAATAACTATTCATATGGTGAAATCAGAATGATTCTGGCCCTTAAAAAATATCTGGCCTCAAAATAGCTTATTATAACTCCCTGGGCTCTGTAAGCAGTTGAATTCCCCTCAGTATTTCCTTGATTCTTTCGTTGGTTACCTTCCCTATTTTTTCACAAAGATCGTTTTTATCTACGGTATAAATTTGAGTAATATTCACAACACTCTTTTTGGGAAGACCTGCTTCACCTTTATTTAAAACAACATTGCCCGGAGATAAGCCTCGTTTTAAATTGGAAGTAAGTGAACACATCACAACAGTATTGATTTTGCTCGAATTAAAGAGATTGTTTTGGACAACAATATGTGGATGCCTATATCCTGGTTCTGAGCCGCCTGGTTCACCAAGGGCTACCCAATATATTTCACCTTGTTCAATTACCATGACTCGCTCTCAAGATTTTTAGCTTGTTTCTGACGCATCTTGCTATGGACTTTAATTTCATCAGAATCCGAAAGGTCACTAAATGCCTTGTTAATTTGAGAAAGTAAATTTTGGCTTTCATTTTTTTTAATATAATCTTGAACTGCCATCACAAATAATTTACTCCTTGAGACATTCAGTTCACGGGCCAACCTATTTACTTCTTTAAATAATTCTTCTTGTATTGATATAGCTGTTTTTACGCTGGTTGCCATGACAAGCCTCCCTTGTACGTATGATGTTATGCTATCAATATGGGCTTTTGTTATACCGATGTCAATACTATATTTTATCAATCCTATAGTTTGAGCCCAGCCGGGTCATAATTAAAACAAATTTTCAATTTACATGCAATTACTCTGAAACAAAGTCCAATTCCATTGACATTTCTATAATGGATAGCATATTTTTGTTTATGCATATTCAAGTTTAAAAATATTTGAATTTTCACACCAACAATAGGAGAGTTATTAATGAAAGTTGTAAATTATAAAGATGTATTACCCGTTGTCATGAACAATGAGATGGTTAAAAACGTGGCTGCCAGATTAATGATCGGAAAGGAAGACGGGGCCCAAAATTTTTGCATGAGAGTGTTTGAAATGGGCAAGGACGGCTATTCACCAAAACATACCCACGACTGGGAGCATGAGGTATTTGTCCACTCCGGCAATGGTGAAGTATTGATCAAAGATAAAGGGTATCCGGTTTCAGCAGGCTCGGCAATATTTGTTCCACCCAATATTGAGCACCAGTTCAGGAACACTTCAGACGAAACCTTTACCTTTGTCTGCCTGATTCCGTCGGGAGCGCCGGAATTATAATGGACACAAGATCCTGTGTGGGAAAAGATGCTCAATTTATCGTGGGTGTTCACAAGCCTGCCTTTAAGGTAAAAAACTTAAGAGACCATTACTATATCGCATCTCTTGGGCAGCTTGAAGACGGCACAATGATTGACAACAACGTTAATTTTCCCAAGGAGGATCTTTATGAACCCCATGCAGACATCATCTATGAAATTGCCAACCCCTTTGCCTTCCGGGGCACCACTTATATTAACTCTGCATGGGCTGACATAAAAGCTGCCCATCCTGAAAAAATCCGTATTTCAGCGCCTGAACCCTGCTCTCTGCTTCAAAATTTTGAACGATTCCGCAAGGACAAAAGCACGGGGATAGAAGATAAAACAGCCCTTCTGGACATCCTGCCCCACCCATTGCTCATTGCACTGGCCCAGGCCTCTTCTGATCCCCAAGAGCTGACGCTTCTGGCTAAAAAATCCTGCAACATTCTTTTTGATCCCAGAGGCCAGATCCCTGTTGGGATCGGATATAAAAAAAACCAGAACAATGCACTTATTCCAGATATCTATGACCCTGAACTTTTTGAAGTGCTTGTGAACAACAGGTATCTTCCGGATGACTATAAAAATACCCTGGTATTGAAACCAGGAGTCCAGGGAAGCAATGAACTTACCGGAGAATATTTGTCTGAAGATGGAAAAACCCACGTATTTGAATATTTGAGACGTAATTCCTATATTCCCTGGGGTCATTTTGCATCCAATATGGCAAACGATGCCATCCGGTACAGCGCCCTGGACCTGTGCCTGGAAGATATGAAAGGCATCCGCCATTTATACTATCAGCGTGCATTTGTAAGACTTGCACAAGGCCTTGGCATTTTTCTATCTGATAAAAAAAGAGGTCTAACTCAAAACGAGCTTGAAAATCTTAGAGATAAAATACAAAAAAAACTTGCCCTATCCCCCTGCCCGTCCCTGGAATTTGACTCTACGCTGTGGGGGTGGAACTTTGGTTTTGGATATGCCCAGTCCGGTCACAGGCTTCATGCCTCCCACCAGATGATCCACCAACAGAACGCCATGGTCCCGAAAATAGTTCAAACCTGTTCAGGGCAAAAAATATCTTCTTTTGCCTGCGGTGATCTGATAAGTGATTTTATTGAACAATACAGGAAAGCCACGGGTAAACCCTTTTTTGAAACCTATTTAAGTGCCATAAAAAACAATACCAGAACAGATAATAAAACAATTGGCGAATCATCCCTGATCCTGATGGAAGATGACCATACCATCTTATTTGCACCAAAGGCCCAGGTTTCCGAGTGGGAGTTGCAGCTCATGCCTAAAACCGCCTGCGGCAATATTCTTGAAGCTGATACAAATATGAGAAACTCTTTGGACAAGGCCATTCTGACCGCTGTAAAAGTCCTTGAATCCCTGGGCGTACAAATGGTGACCACCATTGAATTTTCATAACGATTTGATTCTAAAAATTGTGACCAGCGCCTTTTGTATTCATTTCTCCCTAAACTTCCCCATGCACCGGCTACATTTTCCGAAGAACAATTACGATGGGTCAGCGGATGCTACCCAGAGGATTTTGCCCATACCTGCCGCAGGGTAATCAAAAATTTTAAATAAGGAATACAAAATGCTGCTGCATGATTTTATTTATGAATGGGATGGCAAAAGCACTAAGGGCGAAAAGCCCGTTTCATGGTGGCCGGGATCATACCGGGTGAAAATTATAAAACTGGCAACAGACAAGAACAATATAAGCTACCTTGTTCACACCGCTGTCATCCTGAAAAATGCCAGAACCAACCCCACTATGAATACATCTTTAAAAAACTATATCCATAATTTTGCCCAGAAAATATCCAAGGAATATGATCTTAATATTGATAAAACCTAGTGGATTGAACTGAATGACAAAATCCGGGTAGCCGGCTTGAACCCTGATCAAAAGTTAGCCCCTGAAATACTTTATTCCATATCCTGGCTACCCATCCGGCCCAACGAGCTTGAAATGATAAAACCATATATTAAAGACATGTAAAAAAGCCGGTTACAAAATCCTTCCGGCCTGTTTATTTTTCCTTCGTCAAAAATCATAAAAAAACTAAACCACTCCCTGATCCATCATTGAATCTGCCACTTTAATAAATCCGGCAATATTGGCACCATTGACATAGTTGCCAGGGGTTCCATATTCTTCTGAAGCAGAAAGACATGCTCCATGAATGTTTTTCATGATGCTCTTGAGTTTGGCTTCCACTTCTTTACCGGGCCATTTAATTTTCATTGCATTCTGTGACATTTCAAGCCCGGATACGGCGACACCGCCTGCGTTAGCTGCCTTGCCAGGTGCATAGAGAATTTTATTGTCAAGAAAGATATCAACACCTTCCGGCGTGGTCGGCATGTTCGCACCCTCACTGACCACATAAACACCATTATTGATCAGATTCTGGGCATCTTTGGCATTGATTTCATTCTGGGTAGCACTTGGAAAAGCGCAGTCTGCTTTATTGTCCCAGAGCGGATTGTGGTCGGATGAACTATCAAGCATAGTGTAGACCGCTTCTGGATATTTTTGCGCATACTCTTTGATTCTACCGCGTTTGACATTTTTCAGATACATGACATGCTGAAGCTTTGCTTCATCAATCCCTTTTTCATCATAAATATATCCGGAAGTATCAGAGAGTGCGACAACCTTTGCTCCCAGCTGGTTTAATTTTTCAACAGTATACTGGGCCACATTCCCGGAACCTGATACCAGGCAGACTTTGTCCTTAATGCTTTCTTTCCTGGTTGCCAGCATTTCCTCGGCAAAAAAGACTGCACCATATCCCGTTGCTTCCGGCCTGATCAAACTTCCGCCCCAGTTTTGACCTTTTCCAGTCATCGTGCTTGTGAATTCATTTCTCAATTTTTTACACATACCGAAAAGGTACCCGATCTCTCTTCCACCAACACCAATGTCCCCGGCAGGAATATCTGTATCCGCACCTAAATGACGAAAAAGTTCAGACATGAAGCTCTGGCAGAATCTCATGACTTCATTATCTGATCTGCCCATGGGATCAAAGTCTGATCCCCCTTTTCCAGCGCCAATGGGCAGAGTTGTCAATGCATTTTTAAATGTCTGTTCAAAAGCAAGAAATTTCATGATGGAAAGGTTGACGGAAGGATGGAAACGAAGCCCTCCCTTGTATGGTCCAATGGCAGAGTTCATTTCGACTCTGAATCCCCTGTTGACTCGAACCATACCCTGATCATCCACCCAGGGAACTCTGAATTGAATCATGCGTTCCGGCTCTACAATTCTCTCCATAATTCTGGCATGGCGGTATTCTGGATTCTGATCCAGAACGGGTTTTACAGACTTAACAACCTCTGTTACTGCCTGGTGGAACTCTTTTTCAAAGGGATCTCTTGCAAAAATGACATCCAATATCGAACTCATAAATTCTCTCCTATCAAGCTTCCTGTTAAATAAATTTTTATTATTTCAGCCTTGCTAAATATACTCTGCAATATCTGTAGTCAATCATAATTTGCTTTTTTTAAAAAATATGCTTTCCAATATCCTATTTAACTTTCTATTTTCATTCATCATTTTTTCTCCGAACCCTTTATTGACTTAACACCTAAACAAAGATAAAGTGTGCTTCTTTTATGACAGATATTTATAGAGCAGATAAAAATGGAAAACGATCAATCTATCCGACAAATAACACTGGCAGTTCCGGAAACTATCGTGGAAATAAAAAAATGCCCCTCCATGGGATTTGTTTTTCTCAAAGCATTTTTACTTGCCCCTTTTCGCTCCAGTACGATTGCAGATGATGCTATTGTCAAAAAAACCCGGACTATTTTAAAAAATTTCCTGCCGGATAAAGACCTGATCTCAAATTACATGCAGGTGTGCGCTTTTCCCAAAACCATAGCCGATATCATCCCCATATCCTATTTGCAGACACTTTTCATCGGTCTTCTGGGCAAATTTATTACCTCGCCTTTTTTTCCCATCAACCCCCTGGGGCTGATCCATATATTTCAGTCTTTTGAACAGAAAAGACCTGTGACCACAGATGAGATTCTTGACCTTGCCTGCACCCTTGACACCATAAAAAAAACCGAAAAGGGAATTGAAACCGGATTTACCCTGGAAATAATGTCCCAGGGCAAACTTGTCTGGAAGGGCATATCTGTCTTTTTCAAACGAAGTCCAATAAAAAAGAAAAAAACATCAAAGAAAAAAGATGACATATTCCTGGAAGAGAAAGAAACCATCCTTGTACCGGCCTGTATGGGACGGAAGTATGCAAGAGTATCTGGTGATTATAACCCGCACCACCTTTATATAGTTTTTGCAAAGCTTTTTGGATTTAAAAGAGCCATTGCCCATGGCATGTGGAGCCTTGCAAGGGTTATTGCAAGCCTTGAAAAGGAATTTGGTATCCATGATTCAGCTATAGTTGAAGCCTATTTTAAACTGCCTATTTTCATGCCTGCGACAACGACCCTGGGGTATGAATGCCAACAAGACACAGAAAACCAACAGACCATTGTCATTTTAGAACTTCGAGATAAACAAAAAAAGCTGCCCCATCTAAAAGGAAGGCTTCTTAATACCATTTAAGGTAAAAAAACTATGCTGGGTTCGATATTTGCACTGACTTCGGCCTTTTTATGGGC
>JAQICW010000743.1 GCA_027858355.1 Desulfobacula sp. | reverse complement strand
TAAAACGTCCTTCCATATCTTGTGTGTATATGAGATCGGTTATAGAGTTAAAAAGATTTCGGAAACTCTGTTCTGATTTTATGAGTGCCTGTTCAGTGTGTTTTCGTTCTGAAATTTCTGTTTTTAATCTATTCCTCCCAGTACGAAGTTTGTAGTTATAAAAAAGAAGAGCTATTAATGATACCATACCAATTGATAACCCTATTGAGATAAATATAATAATGAGAAGCTCACGCTTTGTGTACCCGGAAAGTGCTTTTTTACCCCACCATTTATTATAGATTCGGCTATACTCATCGGTTTTTCTAACTTTTTTAATGCCTTCATTCAAAAGTGTCAATATTTCTTTGTTCCCTTCTTTAACCACCATTGACCAAGTCAGTGTTCTTAAAGGGTCACCGGTTGCTTTGATTTTATCTGACAGCCTTAATTTCTGGATAAGATATAAAACAATCTGCTTTGGGTATACGAAAGCATCAACTTTTCCGGAAATTAATTCATATAAACCTTCAACAGGAGTTTTTACAATATAGCAGGTAATCTCAGGAAAAATTTGTAAATATAAATGTGAAATGTGATTATTAACACAAGCCACTTTCTTGCCTTTGAGTGAATCAAGCCCTGTGATATCATATTGGTCGGGACGAACAAAAATCATTTCAGGCATTTCAATAATAGGCTTGGTATAATCAAGAAAATCATCTCTGTCTTTTGTATAACCGCAATCATGGATGAAATCAGCTTTCCCGGAATCGAGCCATTTAAGAACTTCAATCCAATTGGACGAATGGATGTGAGAGACCTTTGTTCCGACAGCCTTCATAACAGCATCAGTCAGTTCACGAGCAAACCCTGTAAGATTTTCATTTTTATCGAGTACATTCATAGGAGGGAAATTATTTGATGAGGCACCTACAAGAATTTGAGTTTTTCCGTTTTCTGTTTGGGCAGACGATAGAGGGGGAAATATTGGCGATATGAAAAGGACGATTACCGTAAAACTGAATATTGCAAATAATTTGTCTGTGCTTATTGTGTTATTCATCGGTACAGTCTGTCTCGTATTAATCAATTATCAGTATAAATGTTTGATCATTCTTCATAAATATTTCTTGGTATATGAATCTTCCGCAATGATTACAGAATGTCAATAGTAGATATAAAAATTCAACTTGATCTATGGAGAGCAATACTTGCCAGTCTGTGCACTCCTAAAACATAAAATTACCAGAATATTTTTACTCTTCTGAACAATTCAATAAAAATTACAGTAATACATATTGTGGTATAAGACAAATTAATTTTCAAAAAATAATTCAACTATATGGGGAAATTTAAAACCAAGAAAATTAAATTTCCATGAAGCTATATTGGAGATTGAGTTTAATAAAAAACAGGTTTTTATTAAACAAAAAAATCAAGCAATTCCATTCTGATGCGGTGCGGACTATTATTAACAGTCTTGTGCTTTTAGCATCATCGGCAAACACAATATCTTGTGTTTGGGGTAAATTCCATTCATCACACAGATAATCAAACTTATTGTAATATAAAAAATTGAATCGAGCCATTCTGGAATTAAACACGGTTTCCACTGTTGAAAAAACCCCAGCCTGAACGATGCCCTGAACAAAGCAATGCAAAAAAAGGACTTGGATAATATGAGCCCGCGACTAACCGTGCTTTCCCACAACCTGTGGATCGACAAAACTTTTACAAAATTGTCATTTGTCGAAAATGGCAGCACTGCCATTTTCGACAAATGGTCTGTTTAATATCGATACAGGATTGCCAAATCTAATAAATGCCGATTTAGAGATAGATAGCTTAAAAACAAGGGCGGACAGATCCCTTGGACGGGATATCTGAAAAATTGGCGGTCTGAACTTTTGAGGGAATGTCGGTTAATAAAATCAGATCATTAAGCAAAAAAGATAGCCATTTCAATGGCTTAGGGAGGTTTTTGAAAATTGACTCAACCTGTTGAACAAATTTGTTCAACAACACCCCGCTTCCTTAGAAACTATGGATCCTCTATCCGTGCTAACCCTTATAGCATATAGCTTTGACAGCAATTTATGGACCCTTTCAAAAGGTGTTTTCCCTACCGTCAAATACCCGGGATCTTTGCCAATTTCAATTCCAAACGTATACTATGAATTATTTTCATAAGGTCTATATCATATTAAAAAACGTTTCAGCGCTTTTAGGATATTTTGTATTGTGACTGCGGAAACTATTTCTTCGTCTTTTCTCTTTATTCACCTCTGTATTTCTTAAAGTTTTCTGCCTGTTCAAATATCTCTTTGAATACTTCATCCTTCGGCACCGGCGGATAGCCGTGGTCTGCAAGAATCAGTATCAAGTCAACTTTCAATTCTGCTTTTATGTCATCCCTTTGTGACCAGTCTGTATATTTTGCTTTGTCGTCTACAACCTTTTTGACTGCTTGAGATAGTGTAATCAGTTTTTCATGCGGATACTCAAACTCATGCTTTTCAGCAACAGCCTTCAGGATGTCATAGAAAGCTTTCTCTTCAAAATTGATTCCCATTTCTTCAAATGAGCTTTTCTCCTTTTGCAGGTCTTTTCCACTTTTCTTTTCTATCTGTTTTATGTCATTTTCCAACTCTTTTAAGCTGATTTCAAGGGACAACCTTTTTTGGTCTTCTTTATATTTTTCCAATTCCAGGTTTGATTTTTCCAAGGCCACTTGATGGCTTATTTTTCCGGCATGGGTAAGAATTTCTCTGCCGTTTAACTGCAAGATGTTGTCAAGCCTGGTAATCCAGTCCTTCATGTACATGGGCATGTGCTGCTGGGCCATTGTCTCTGCAAAGGCAAGGTATTGTTCGACCAATAATCCGAGAAGTTTTATTTCTGCTTCATTCAGGTAATTCTTGGCAATACTGACATCACTTTTCTTAATTTTACCTGCATTCTCCTTGTCATAGGAAATCATCCCCATGAGCGGCAAAGAGGCATCCGCTCTTCTGTAAATCAATTCTGCAGCGGTTTGGCTGCTGATTGCCCAGAGCAGTTTGTTTTGCACAATCTTAAAAAATTCGACAGTGATTTCATCCTTGAGGTCATAATCTATGCTGGTTGTATAAATATCCTTTATTTTCTGGTAAAAAAACCGCTCAGACAGGCGGATTTCCCGCAGGCGATCCTGCAACTCATTGAAATAGTTCATTGAGCTGCCAGTTTTAAACCGTTCATCTTTCAGGGAAAATCCTTTAACAATGTATTCTTTCAGTCTTTTTGTCGCCCAGATCCGAAACTGGGTGCCTTGGTGTGATTTCACACGGTAGCCGACAGAGATTATCACATCGAGATTGTAGTACTTTACAACCTTTGTTTGTGTTTTTCCCTCAATCGCCCCATGCTGAGTGGTGTGTCGGAAATCCCGACATACCAGTTTTTCGGCCAGCTCTCCTTCTTTAAAAATATTCCTGATGTGCTCGGTGATGGTGGTTCTGCCCTTACCAAACAGTTCTGCCATGTGTGCCTGTGTCAGCCAGACTGTTTCCTCTTCAAGGAGAACATCGATTTTGATGATACCGTCGGGGTTTTGGTAGATTAGGATTTGGGAGTCTGGTTTTAAAGCATCCAAAGGTCTTCTCCATATTGTACTGGATCTTCCATAACGCTATTTCCAATACCGCCATGTAATTTGTCATTGCGCCAATTTTTAGGATTATTTTGGATGTATTGACGGATGTTGTTTAATTCCATTTTATTTCGAACAATATGATCCCAATAATTGCGTTGCCATAATTTTTTATCAAATTGTTGCCATTTTTTCGTTTTCACACCGCATATATATTTAACGGTAACAATGGATTGAAACGCACCAACCACATCACCCAACGTGTTATTTGCCGCTGTAGGGGCAATCCCTTGTGGTTGCCCTTTTTGATATGGTTGCCCTTTTTTGTCGATATTTGTTGCGGTATTATCATTTTTATGGATATCGTTTCGGGTATTATTTGCGTGTGTATCGTTTCGGGTATTATTTGCGTTTCGGGCGACCACAAGGGTCGCCCCTACGGGGGGAACAATTTCCAATATTGCGTGAAAATGGTTTGGCATAATTATATATTCGTCTAATTGTAAATTTGCAAAACGATTTGGCAAATATACCCATTCATTGTCTACCATTATGCCGGCATCATTTAACACCATTTGCCCATTAATTATTTCTCCAAACAGGCATGCCCTGTTTTGTGTAACTATGGTGATAAAATATGCTCCTGGTTTAGAATAATCGTATCCTTTTAATCGGATTGATTTCCTGTTGGGGTAACCCTTGTGGCTAACTGTTTTGGGATTATTTATCATGGTAATTGGCGACACCTCTACTTTTAATTGAAACAAACATCTATGCATCTACCTTTGTCATTTTTGATGTTATTAACTTACCTTCTGCAATGAGCTCTTGTTGTCTCTGTTCAAATTTGTCACTTGCAAACTTCAGAAATATCAAGCCGAGCACAACGTGCTTGTATTCAGACGATTCTACCTTCCCGCGGAGTTTGTTTGCAGAATCCCAGAGAGTTTCTTCTATGGATTTTTGTTTTTTAGCGGCTGTCTTTTTTGCCATTCAATTCCTCTTCTTTGACCGCCATGGACAGCGGTCGTCTTTGGG
>JAQICW010000643.1 GCA_027858355.1 Desulfobacula sp. | reverse complement strand
GTTTTGAAGCAGAATAATTTCTTAAAACAAACTGGGGTTGGGCATCGCCCAGGATACCGGATTCTTTCCATTCCACTTTGATCCAGGGCGGATTCCCCAGGACAAGATCAAACCCGCCTTTTTCTTCGAAAATATCAGCAAACTCCAGTTCCCAGTGCAGAAACCGGTATTTAACACCAAGGCTTTTAACCAGCCCCAGCCTTTTATTTTCCCGGCAGAGCCGGTCCACATCCACAAATCCGAATTCATCCATAAAATTCAGATTCAGCTGTCTGGGTTTGGTTTCCGGGAAAAGCAATAATTGCTCGCCATCTTTGAGAGGAGAATCATACACATTTCCTTCCAGGATTAAAGACAATTCCAGCAGCATTTCATACCGGGTCGGCAAAAGGTCTGCTTTTTCAATGGGCCAGAACCACAGGGCACACCAATAATTCATCACAAGCCGCAACCGTCTGTAAAAGCTTGAGTAGCGGACATTTTCTGACAAAAGTTCCTGGCCGAAGACCTTGTCTTTCCATTTATTGTCAGTGAATTTTTTATTTTTATCTGATGGTTTATGGCCAAAAACAGGGGTGGCATCCGTTGTTCTTCGGCGCATTATTTTCAGTTCATCAGTATGCTTCTTCCAAAGCTTATCAATGATTTTTGACAAGTGTTTCAATTGATTGATGTCGCCTTTTGTAAAGGGCTTTATAAATTCTTGTTTCCATTCCTTGATGGCGGCGATCTCGTCAGGTGCCAATTTTTTTATGACCTTGTCCTTATAGTCGGCCATGCCCCGATCCGGGAGAAGAAAATGATAAATATAGTTTTCAGGTCTTTTTTCACCGGGAGGAACCCTTTTGGGAACCTCATCCAGCCACAGCGGATCGGTTTTCCCGGCTTTTTTAAGCAGCACTGCATCAAACACTTGTTTCCTTGCACCGACAAGGGAATTTCCACAGACCAGTTGCATCCCGAACCAGGGCACATAAGCGCCTTCATGGATGGTGTTCAGCCACAAAGAAACTTCGGCAAGCTCTACAGCAACCGGATTCAGGTCAACCCCGAACACGTTATTGTCAGCAAGGAACATTTTGACCTTCTGCTTTTCCAGGATATATGCCTCATGGGAAATCATCTGGTCGGTTTCTTTTTGTTTCAGCTCAAGATATCTTTGCGCAAGTTGATTAATGGCCTCGTTCAGGAAGGCTGCACTTCCCATGGCAGGCTCGCATATGGTGAGGTTTAAAATATCATCTGCTGTTTTGTCTTTTAAAAGTTCTTTAATGGCATATTTGACCAGGCATTGGGTGAGTACTTCGGGGGTATAGTAGGATGCTGATTTTTCACGATCCCGGCCTGCCAGGCGGTAAATAAAGGTTCCTTTGGGATATTTGACAAGAGTGCCGTCAGTGTTGAATACCTTTTCATCCTCGGTATATTTCTTTAAATCATCCTCTTGAACAAAATATGCGGTTTCAAGTTCATTGTGGGATTCGCCGGCTTTTTTTACTTCATAAAGATCGGTTTCTGCCAGAAATCCCCGGTAGGACAAGAGCGCTTCATAGACTGCACCCAGCTGATTGATCCCAAGCTGTTTATAGGAAATTCTGCCTCTTCTCTCCCTTCTGGATTTGGGACGGGAAAGGGACATTTTTTCGATAATCTCCTGCAGGACAGAATTTTTAAACTTTACGCTGTTCAGGATCTTTGTCCTGTCCGGATCAAACAAATGGGACTGTAGAGGGGACATGGAAAAAGTATTAAAAAGGGATTTGCTGCCAAGAGTGAGTTCAAGGTCATTTTTCGGGGTTCCGTGATAAATCAGATCAAAAAGGATTTCCAGGGATTCATGGATAAAATACCCGTTGCGGGATTCTTCCGTGGTCAGCTGGACCATTTCAATATCACGAAGGGTCTCAAGGCTGTATCCCTTTAGATAGGCATCAGACTTCATGGGGGCATACCCGAGCTCTGGCCTTGCTTCAATATAAAAAAGAAATAAAAGCCGGTACATGTATCTGAGGCATTCAATGGTAAGGTTCTCGGCAAGGTTTCTGTCATACACCCCTGTCTTTTTTTCCTTTAAATATGATATGGCTTCATTGCCTAACAGTTCAATGGACTGGCGCAGGGCATATTTCAGATCTTCGGAAACTGCAAACGCATGTTTGTGGGAATTTTCATCCAGATTGTCCAGAAGGTTTAGCCCTTCTTTTGGGCAGATGCTTTGCCGGTGCAGTAAAGCACAGAAAACTTGAAGCGTGGACAGCTCTTTGCGGCTGAAAATTTCATACAGATCAAACCGCATAATCCGTTTCTGGTTCCATTTTGTCCGGTCAATGAGAAGGATCTGGGACATGCTGATCAGAATAATCCAGAGGGGCGGTTCAGACATTGAAAAGATATGACGGCTGATGAGCGCCTCCAGAGTGTCATCCGTTTCATTTATCTTAGAATCAGAATTTTTTTGGAACTGGCATTCGGATAAAGTGTATTCAAGGGGATTCATATTATCGCCTGAAATATCAAGGCCTTCAATTATCCATAGTTCCGGTGCACCGCTCTGCTTACTGACGGCACTGATGACAGGGATGAATGACCCGTCTTCCATCTCTTTAGGTGAAGGATTGAATTCAAACCCCAGTATGGGAAGGAACGTCTGGATAAATTGTCGTTGAACCAGAAGTTTCTCTTCAGGGATGCGGGCCTTTTCTTTCTGACTGCAAAGGATGAAATACTCTTTTGAAAGCCCTTTCAATTCGGCATATGGGGGTCTTATATTTTTTTCTTTTTCGGCATCTTTCCAGTCGTTTAAAACATCTTTTAAATCGTTTTCAAGAATGGCAGAAAGATAGTGATGGCTGTAAAATTCATTCTCATTGATGATACCCGTGAAATCTATTGTCATGCCTTGTTTCCTTTAGGGCTTCCCTTAAGAACGGCAACCACTTGAATATAGGGATTATCCTCTGTGGTCATGGTTTTTTCAATCCATTCCATGTATTCATCAAAAATAGCTTCTATTTCTCTGCGCCTGATCTCTTTTGTGGAAAGAATCCTTTTTTCCGACATTCTGCTGGTTTCAAAACTGAACTCAAGTTGAGCATATTGTTTTCCCTTTAATCTTTCAAGGGCATCAAGGTGCTGTTGGAGTTTTTCATTGATCTGATCCTCAAAAATTCTTCTTTGTTCGCTCATCCAGGCTTTTGCCTGTTCAATGGCTTGCGACAGGATTTTTTGCAATGGTTCAATATCAACAGGTCTTTGCGCATTCGCGACATTGTTCTTACCAAGAGACACTCTTTTAACAAGAGTTTCAAAGGCTTCTATTTCTTTAAATTTCCCATCACGAAAAATGACCCCAAACCATCGGTGAACGAGGGGATGGCTTTTCTGATTTGGGATAAGACCGGAAATAATAAAGACCACTTCATCAATTTCAAGAGAATTATCAAGCTCAAGTACCGGGGCTTCATGCCTTCCAAAGGCAGCCAGAAGCTTGTCGTTGATCCATTCCACAACAGGATTCAGGCTCCACAGATACTGAATCCTCGGCCATGCTGTTTCATCTTTCCGGCTTCTTTTGATCTCTTTTTGAATGATATCTTTGACCTCTGACAGAATAAACGCGCCGTTCTCTGGCCAGACTTCTCCTGGCAGAAACCGGAACCGGTGCTTCAAGTCATCGGGCGCTGTCATATCAATGCGTTTCTCATCCGGATAGAAAGCTGCCTGGATGCTCTGGTATTGGCGAAGATGGGTAATGGATGCTTTCATATATGAATATGTATCAGGGAACAGTGTCGGCATTGATAAAGTTTTTGCTTCTACGTCTTCTCCTTTGGATGGTTGATCCTCTCCAAAAAGAATGGCCAATGGATCAACAGCCCGGTTCGTAATAGACGACTCAAAGCTTTCCGGACTCTGGCCGGTTTCCATGGCCTTTGCAGTGATGCTTTCTTCTTCATCAATATCATAAACACCATAGAACTCTGCCGGGTCTCCAATATTTTTTACTGTCTCTTCATCTTTTTGAATCAACAATTCAAGGATACGCATATCCCCCCGGATTTTTTCATTGTTGCTTTTGGTGACAAGATAAACAATTTGAGGGCTTCTTTCCTGACCATATCTGTCAATGCGGCCGTTGCGCTGCTGGAAAACCATCAGGGACCAGGGGATATCAAAGTGAATCATTCGATGACACAGATAATGCAGGTTAATGCCTTCCGATGCCACATCCGATGCAATCAACAGCCTGACAGGAGATTCTTCTTTGCCAAAGGCTTCAACCATCTGCTGCTGGTCCATATCAGACATTCCACCATGGAGA
>JAQICW010000069.1 GCA_027858355.1 Desulfobacula sp. | reverse complement strand
GACAATTGCTTTGCCATTTTTATAATTGGTTAAAAAATCATCGAATTTAACGATAAATCCATATCCATTGTCAGAACCCATAAGGAAATGATTATTATTTTCAGCTGACAGCATAAATTTGATGTGGGCATTGGGCTGGATAGACAAGTGGCCGGTTAAAGGTTCTCCATTACTCCTGGCCGAAGGAAGTGTGTGGGAAAACAGCATATAGCTTCGGCCCGTATTGTCCAGAAAAATGATAGGTTTGTCGCTTCTTGTCCTTAAATGCCCCAAAAGCGAATCCCCGGATTTAAACTTAACGGATTCAGGGTTAATTTCATGCCCCTTGGCAGATCGAATCCAGCCATTTTTAGACAAAATAATGGTGACCGGTTCTATATCCATTACATCTGTAACAGAAAATTTTTCTGCCTCTTTCCGTTTTTTTATGGGCGATTGTCTTTTATCACCATATTCTTTTGCATCAGAGTTTATTTCTTCTTTTATATAGTCCTTAAATTTTTTTTCTTTGCCAAGGATTTTTTCAAGCTTTTTTCGTTGTAAATTTAAGTCTTTTTGTTCAGCTTGTATTTTTATTTCTTCTAATCTGGCAAGTTGACGCAGCCTGATTTCAAGAATTGCTATTGCCTGTAGCTCGGATAATGGGAAGGCCTTGAGCAGGTCTTTTTTGGGGTGATCAGATCTTCTGATAATTTTAATCACTTCATCCATATTAAGAAAGGCAATAAGAAAACCTTCTAATATATGAAGACGGTCTAAAATTTTCTCCAGTCGAAAATTCATTTTTTTTCTTACTGTTTTTGCCCTGTATTCGAGCCATTCTGTAAGTACCTCAAGAAGATTTTTAACCTGGGGCCTGCCATTAATTCCAATCATATTCATATTAAAGGAATATGATTTTTCAAGATCCGTCGTAGCAAATAAGTGATCAGTTAATGCATTAAGATCAACCCTGTTTGAGCGTGGAATCACCACAAGTCGTGTGGGATCCTCATGGTCTGACTCATCTCTTATATCATTGACCATGGGCAGTTTTTTGGCTTCCATCTGGGAGGCGATCTGCTCATAAATTTTTTCCGTGGAGGCATGATGGGGGAGAGCCGTAAAAATTATTTCTGAATCTTCAACATGAAATTTAGCCCGCATCTTAATCCTGCCGTTTCCTGTCCTGTACATATCTTTTATCTCGGAAAAGGGTGTGATGATTTCCGCTTCAGTGGGAAAGTCAGGGCCTTTGATAAATTTACAGATTTGATCAAGGCTTGTATTTTCATTATCTATTAAGTGAATTAATGCCTTTGCAACCTCACGCAGGTTATGGGGTAGAATACTGGTTGCCATGCCAACGGCAATGCCCGTGGACCCATTTAATAAAATATTGGGTAGCCGGGCTGGAAGAAGTCTGGGTTCGATTAGGGTCCCATCAAAATTCGGTATCCAGTCCGAAGTTCCCTGATCAACTTCCTGAAGAAAAATATCAGCATATTTTGATAATCTGGATTCTGTATACCTCATGGCGGCAAATGACTTTGGATCATTGGGGTCACCCCAGTTCCCCTGACCATCAACCAAAGGATATCTTAAAGAAAAAGGCTGTGCCAGAAGAACCATGGCTTCGTAGCAGGCAGTATCCCCGTGGGGATGGAATTTACCCAGAACATCCCCAACTGTCCTTGCGGATTTTTTAAATTTAGCAGTAGATGCCAGCCCCAATTGGCTCATGGCATAGACAATCCTTCTTTGTACTGGTTTTAAACCGTCTCCAATATGGGGCAGGGCACGATCTAAAATAACATACATGGAATAATTTAAATACGCTTTCTTGGTAAACTCCTGGAAAGGTATTTTTTCATAATCCTCAATTGCAGACGGAAGCGTTTCTTTCATTACTCAATCTCTTTTATATTGCCATTTGATTCTATCCAGATTTTTCTATCCCTGGCTCTTTTTTTCCCCAGGAGCATATCCATAATCTCATAGACTTCTTTTAAAGATTCTTCAGATTCATCATTGACAGATAACTGGACAAGTCGTCTGGAATCGGGTGAAATGGTTGTCTCCTTGAGCTGTGCCGGATTCATTTCACCCAAACCTTTAAACCTTTGAATATTTATTTTACCATGTTTTTTACGACGGTTTATTTTTTTTATAATATTGCTTTTTTCAGAATCATCCAATGCATAAAAAACTTCTTTGCCCACGTCTATTCTGTATAATGGCGGCATGGCAATATAGACATGGCCTTTTTTTACAATTTGGGGGAAATGTTTTAAAAACAAGGCGCAAATCAATGTTGCAATATGCAGCCCGTCAGAGTCAGCATCTGCCAGCACACATATCCTATTATACCTGAGTCTGGAAATGTCATCGGATCCGGGTGTTACACCTAAAACCTGGGAAATATCCCTGATTTCTCTGGATTCAATAATAGCAGAAGATTCAATATCCCATGTATTTAATATTTTACCACGTAACGGCATAATAGCCTGAAAACGTCTGTCTCTTGCCTGCTTTGCAGAACCACCGGCAGAATCTCCTTCCACAAAAAATAATTCCCGTCTTGCATGATCAATACTTGTGCAGTCGGACAATTTGGCAGGAAGTATGTTGCCATTAGAAGCCCTTTTTTTAATCACTTTTTTGGCTTTTGTTACTCGATTTTTAGCATTCTCAATGGCAAAAGCAGCAAGACTTTCACCCTCCTCAATGTTTTGATTCAGCCACAAGCTGAAGGCATCTCTGACTTGAAGATTTACAAGATTTGCACAATGACGGGAGGAAAGCCTTTCTTTTGTCTGCCCTGAAAACTGGGCATCGGAAAGTTTGACAGAAAGAATATACCCGATATTGTCCCAGATGTCTTCAGGGGCGAGGTATAACCCTTTTGGTAAAAGGTTCCTGAACTTGCAAAATTCCCTGACAGATTCCAGAAGCCCGGATCTGAAACCATTGACATGGGTTCCGCCCAATCGTGTGGGAATAAGGTTAACATAGCTTTCTTCAGGGTTTGAAGCGGATTCTATGGTCCAGTTAACAGCCCATATGATTTTGATATCATCTCCATGAATCTCCCCTGCAAAAGGACTGGAGAAAATACATTTTTCTCCATTTAAATTTTCATTGAGATAATCATCCAGGCCCTTGTCATATTTCCAGGTGTCTTTTTCTTTGGATTCTTCATCATAAAAGGTAGTAACAAGTCCCTTGCAAAGAATGGCCTTTGATTTCAGTGCTGTTTTTAAAGCTGTTTTTGAAAATGAGGGCCTTTCAAAATATGAAATATCAGGATAAAAATGAAGAGATGTCCCGGTTTTTTTGCTGGCAAGTTTTTTGACAATTGCCAGATCTTGGGTTTTGATTCCGTTTTTAAACCCAATGCCATATTCCTGCCCATCCCTTTTTATGCGGATTGTCAAACAGGAAGACAAGGCATTGACAACAGAAACACCGACACCATGAAGACCGCCTGAATAACTATAGTCTTTATTGGAAAATTTAGCGCCGGCATGAAGTTTTGACATGATCAATTCCACTCCGGACACTTTTTCTTCAGGATGGATATCCACGGGCATTCCGCGTCCGTTATCAGATACTATAATGGATTGATCCTTTTTTAATACAACATCAATCTGGGTCGCATACCCTGCAATTGCTTCATCCACACTATTGTCAATTACCTCAAATGCCAGATGATCAGGACTTGAAGTGTCAGTGTACATCCCGGGCCTTCTTTTGACCGGGTCCAGACCTTTTAAGACCTCAATTGATTCAGCATTGTATGTATGAGCCAAGGTTTTGGTGTTTGGTTCAAATAATTTCATAAATTATTCATATAAAATTTTTCTACGACCCTAACAATATCTTCCGGGTCATCCAAAAGATGAAACAGGTCAAGGTCTTTTTCAGAAATCATTTTTTCTTTTAAAAGTTTATCTTTTACCCAAAGGATCAAACCATCCCAATAGTCTTTGTTCACCATTATAATGGGCATTTTTCGAATACGTTTTGCCTGAATCAATGTAATTGTTTCAAACAACTCATCAAGGGTTCCAAAGCCTCCCGGCATTATAATATATGCCTGGGCATATTTTAAAAACATAACTTTTCGTACAAAAATATAATTAAATTCGATTTGCTTGGTCGCATAAGGGTTTGGTTTTTGTTCAAATGGCAGTTTGATGTTAAGCCCCACAGATTCAGCACCTCCTCTTGCTGCCCCTTTATTGGCAGCCTCCATACTTCCGCCGCCCCCGCCCGTAATAACAGAATATCCTTTTTGGGCAAATAAGGCAGCAAGGTTCTCAGCTTTTTGATAATATGGATGCTCAGCATTCATTCTTGCAGAACCGAAAATCGATACTGCAGGGCCAAGATTGTGTAACGCATCAATTCCTTCGACAAATTCTCCCATGATTTTAAATAACCGCCATGACTCACCCGTTTTAAAATCATCAATGGGATATTTCCCGTTGATTATATATTTTTCCATGTTGATTTTTCCAATAACTTTCTTATTGTTATGCCTATTGTATTGATAGAATCTGGTAAAATAAGCTTATATGTGTTATTAAAAGCTGTACGCCAAAGGCCTATCATATAAAAATATAATCGTCAATTATAAGCTCGCCCTTACATTGACATTTTTTTGAGAAAGAGATAGAAAAAGAAAAATTTATTAAGAAAGAATTAAGATTGAAAGACAGAGGACTAATGACTCGAAGAACATTCGTTAAAAATGAGCTTGGGATGCACGCAAGGCCTGCAGCCAAAATTGCACAAATGGTGGATTCGGCTCATTCTGATGTATGGCTTTGTGCAAATTCGACAAAAGTTGATGCAGCAAGTGTCATTGACATACTAACTTTGTGTGCAGTGAAAGGAACTCAGATTGTGATTGAAATTGAAAATCAGAAAGATATGATAATTCTTGATCAGGTTTTTGATTTTTTTGAAGCCGGCTTTGGAGAAATATAAAGATGAATATTTCAAAGTCAGAACAGATAATTATCAAAGGGATCAGCGGTTCCCCCGGTATTTGCATTGGTAAAGCCTATATTGTTGATAAAGAAGGTGTTAATATCACTAAAAGGTATCCCGTTAGTGATGTACAGGTATCCAAAGAAATAGACCGATTCAAACAGGCAGTTTCAAAAGCAAAAAATGACCATGCCAAAGTAATTGATTCCCTTGATAAAGATTTGGGGGAAAATTTAAATATTCTTGAGACACATATGGTGCTCTTTAAGGATAAAATGCTGTATGGCAAGACCATTGAGACCATTTCCAATGACAAAATCAATGCTGAATGGGCATTGAGAAAAGTATCAAGAAAAGTAAAAGCAATCTTCCAGCAGATTGATGATATCTATCTGCAGGCCAGGGCGAATGATATTGTTCAGGTATCAGACAAAATCATGTCATACCTTGTCGGAGCCCAGGATATTAAGATTTCAGATATAAATAAACGCGTCATCATTGTAGCTCATGATTTATCACCTGCTGATGCCAGTCAGATACAGCTTGAGCGGGTAAAGGGTTTTGTCACTGACCGTGGAGGAAAGGATTCCCATACAAGTATTATTGCAAAAGCATTAAGGATTCCTTCTGTTCTTGGGTTAGGTCTTGCAACTGTCAGTGTTGAAAATGATGATATTTTAATTGTTGATGGTTCTTCTGGAACACTGATCATCAATCCTGACGAAGATACACTCTTCGAGTACGAAGAGCGGATGGTTAGATTTGAAGAATATAGAGCTGGTTTAGAAAGAGAGAGCCATCTGCCTGCCATAACAAAAGATGGTATTTCCTTAAATCTCATGGCCAATATTGAACTTGTGGAAGAAGTTGTTGCAGCAAAAGATTATGGTGCTATTGGTATAGGTCTGTTCAGAACAGAATTTTTATATCTTGATTTAAAACGGTTCCCCACTGAAGATGAGCTTTTATGTAAATACAAAGAGCTTGTCGAGTTAATGAATCCACAAAGCGTTACTATCAGGACACTTGATATTAATGGAGATAAGGTTAATCCATATCTGACAACTATTGAAGAGGCCAATCCTGTTTTAGGGCTGCGAGCAGTAAGGTTCTGCCTTGAAAATGAAGATATTTTTATCACACAATTAAAAGCTATTTTCAGAGCAGCGGCATTTGGGAATATAAAAATGCTGATTCCCATGATTTCCTGTGTTGAAGAAATTATTCAGGTCAAACAAATAATGAATAAGGCCATCCTTGAACTTGAACAAGAAGATAAAATTTTTAATAAGGATATTCCCCTGGGAGTTATGATTGAAGTTCCTTCAGCAGTAATGATTGCCGAACACCTTGCTGACCATGTGGATTTTTTCAGCATTGGAACAAATGATCTGATTCAATACTCCATGGCCATTGACAGGAGTAACAGAATGGTAGACCACCTGTACCAGGCACTGAATCCTGCAGTGTTAAAAATGATAGAAATGATCTGTGATGCAGCAAAGAAAAAAGGGATTGGTCTTGTAATGTGTGGAGAAATGGCAGGAGATCCAATGAATATACCTGTTCTGGTAGGTATGGGCCTAACGGATTTTTCCATGAATTCAGTCTCCATTCCAGTGGTTAAAAGAATGATTCGAGATCTTGATACTAAGAAAGCTAGAAATAGTGTGAAAAAAATAATGAATCTAAATTGTGTTCAAGAAATTTCTGATTTTATTTTGGAAGAATATAAAGGAATACTTCCTTTTGGTGAAGAGGTGAATAAGCAATGACCTCAGAATATATTAAATTAATTGCCACCAATAAAAAAGCCAGACACAATTTTCAGATTGAATCAGAATATGAAGCAGGGATTGTTCTGGCTGGATCGGAAGTTAAATCCATCAGAGATGGAAAGGTCAGTTTCCAGGATTCCTATGCAGATATAAAAAATGGTGAAATTTTTTTAAGACAATTGCATATTTCACCATACAAATATGCCTATTATTCCAATCACGAAACCCATAGAACCAGGAAGCTTTTACTTCATGGATATGAAATCAGAAAACTTTGGAGTAAAATTAAAGAAAGAGGGTATACACTGGTTCCGCTGAAAATATATTTTAAAAATGATAAAATCAAAGTATTGATCGGCCTGGGCAGGGGTAAAAAATTATACGATAAAAGAGAAACGATTAAGAAAAAAGATGTCCAGCGGGATCTGGACCGGGAACGCAAAAAATATTCATAGAAAAAACAATTCACAGGTTCAGTCAACATTGTGGTTCTGCTGATATTGACTTTTTAATCTTTTAGAACTATTATGTAGCAACACTTGATCTTTTACAATTTGGGGGCGAAATGGCTTCGACGGAGATTTTGAAGTCTATGGTAGCATACCGAGTCTTTTGTCAGCTCGTAAAATTGGCAGAGCATAAACATAATCGCAGACGATTATAATTACGCTGTAGCTGCGTAGAGCAGCTTCCGTCCTGCTGAAATCCTTCTTGCAGATTTCAGGTCAGGGCGTCATTCTTTGCAAGACAGCTTTTAAGGGTGTCTGAACCTTAAAGGTTAAACTTTTCAGGCTATATTGTGTTGTATCCATCTCAAAGGAGACAAAACAACTAATTTTAAATTTTGAGATAAGTATGTAGAAGCCTAGGGTGATCGTTTTCGGACGCGGGTTCAACTCCCGCCGCCTCCACCATTTTAAAGCCCGGAAAACCAGTTTTTTCGGGCTTTTTCATTCCTGAAATACCCCTGAAGCGGTGATGACAATTTGCTGAATACTGGTGATCTTATTTTTTCAGCTTGTGGTTGAGAAAAGAAGAAAAAATATAAATCATTATAAAGGTTCGAATTCCAAGTTAATCTTATAGCCAAGGGCATTTGCATATTTTGAAATAGTTGAAAGAGTTGGAAAAGAAACTTTTTCCCCGCTTTCAAGGCGGGAGATATTGCTTTTTTGTGTACCCATGAGTTTGGCATCTTGTTCCTGGGTTTTTCCTTCTTTAAGCATTAGCATTATAAGTTTTTTTCGAAGTTCCCAAACAGGTGCAA
>JAQICW010000622.1 GCA_027858355.1 Desulfobacula sp. | reverse complement strand
ATTTCTTAAAAAAGATCTTTTATTCATATCCAGGGAAGGGTCTTTTATTTTCATTATCCTTTCTCCATAAGCCCTGTGATCTGTTTTGCCCGGTTAATATATTTCAGGGGCGCATGAACATGGTGGCATTGGTTGCAATCATGGGTGAGTTTTACCTGCTGGTCCCTAAGATGATCCGGCATGGCAACAGTCTTGATGACTTTTTCCGGCCTTGCCTTGATTTCAGTATTGTGACAGCGCAGGCAGAGGGTGGTGATCTGTTTTCCGGTTTTAACGGGCAGGGTTTTGATTTTTTTACCCTTATCCACATGGTCGGCATAGGTTCCGTGACAGAATTCACAGGAAATAGTGCTGTGAAGGCCTGCTTTGTGAATTTTAGCCTCAAAGGAATGGCATAAAAAACAGGATTCATTAGTACCATGGCGAATTGGCACCTGAATGGCTTCATTAATGGCATCTGCCCGATAGGGACCATAAACGCCAAAGGAATCAGGGACCAATAAATTCTTGAACAAAAACCCGATACCAGCCATGGCGAAAACACCCAGGCATACTATAATAAGACGTATCCTATAGCTCAAACCCACAATCACCTCCTGTAAGCTGGCACACAGCTGTCAGACATCTTTCAATAGAGCTGTGTCCATGAAAATTCCAGAAAAATTCCAGAAACTGGAACCTGCAACTGGGAAAAGAAGGACAATTAATTTTGTATATTCAAAGCAAGATTTTGTATCATGAAATATTTTTTTATAACTTGCAACAATATCCACAAAAATTTTTCTATATATCAGATTAAAATTTGACCCCAAAGGAATTTGAGTGCATACTAGCTCCAATAGAGGTGATAAATAGAAGAGGGGATAAATAGAAAATCTTCTAACATCAAAGGAAATCACATGTCATTTTTAATTTCCCATAAAAATAAGTTTAAGATAAAACTTGAAGTTGTACCCCCGGCCGGACATGATGTCAAAGCACTCCTGGACAAACTGGATTCTCTTTCAGATCTCCCCTTTGATGGGTTCAGCGTGGCATCCAACCCCGTGGCAAAGCCCAGGATGTCTGCAATGGTATTTTCCCATCTACTCCAAAACCGGACTGATAAGCCAGCCATCCTCCATTTCACGGTCCGGGATCACAACCGTCTGGGTCTCCAGGCTGAATTATGGGGGGCCATGGCCCTGGGCATTGATACCATCATTGCCGTTACTGGTGATCTATCCACCCATGACAAAGATAATCCCACGACAACTGTCAATGATCTCAATGTATGTGAACTCATTTCCATGGCAAAAGAGACAGGCCTTTGCACCGGTGCTGTCCTGGATTACAGGCCAGAAGTAAACGGGCTTGAAACTGAAGTCAGACGGATTGAGAAAAAAGCCGCAGCAGGATGCCAGTTTATTGTCACCCAGCCCGTATATGACGAAAAAACAGCCCAAAGACTTCACAATGCCCTGGCCCATATCCAGATACCAGTGATCATGGGAATCCTTCCCCTGCTTTCCTTAAAACATGCAGTTTTCCTCCATAACAAGGTTGCTGGCATTGCTGTTCCTGAAAGGATTCAAAGAGAAATGGAAAGAGCAGATGACCCTGTTGCCTATGGTATCAGCCAGTCCAGGCAGATGCTGGCTCTGGCAAAAAAAATGTTTTCAGGCGCCTGTATCATGCCCCCCTTTGACCGGTTTGACATTCTGCCTGAAATTCTTTAATATATTGGCCTATCATGATTGCTGAAGGCTATATCTATGACTGAATATATAAGTGTTAAACCATCCCAGGTTCATTTGTTTACAAGCACTCCCTTTTATTTTCAATCAAAAGACGGGGACTTTGTGCTGTATAAAAAAAGTGGAGACAGCCTTGACCATGAGCGGACAAGCCAAACCAGGCATCCCCAATTGTTTATCCTGGAAAAAGATAAAGACCAGGCAGTAAAGGAATTGACAACTGCTTTAAACAAAAATCTTGCCAGGGATATTGCCTCTGGCGGATTTGTGCAGGTAAAAGATACCCTTTGCCAGATTGTTCACGAATCTTTAGTCCCCAAACAGGAAAAGGCCATGGAGGCATTGCCTGAAACCATTGAAATACTGTTGGGCGGATTCAATAAAGACCATGGAATCATGGGATACCTGACCCAGATAGCAAGCAATTCATCCCGCATCGTGGAACATACCGTCAATGTTACAGCACTTACCTTTCAATATTGTTTTTATCATAAAATTTCCCAGGCTGAAACATCCCGTCTTGGCCTTTGTGCCATGCTCCATGATGTGGGCAGTTCAAAGATCGAAAAACAACTGATAGAAACCAATAAGCGGCTGACAGACAAAGAGTTTAAAACCTTTACCACCCATACTATTGAGGGCTATGATATGGTCATCGATAATACGGATTTTGATACCTCCATTGCAACTGTGGCCCTGGAGCACCATGAGCGCCTGGATGGAAGCGGGTACCCCAATGGTGTAAAGGACATGTCCATGGACAGCCAGCTCATCGGCATGATCGACAGCTACGAACCCCTGACCTATAGGAACAAGATCTTTAGAAAGGCAAAGAAACCATTTGGTTCACTGCAGATTATCAAAAAAGATGTAATGGAAGCAAAATTCTCCAAGGATCTTTTTAAAAACTTTGCCTCCTGCCTGGTTAACTAACCGGAGCGCCTATCTATCCCTACTACCAGGTATTTTCCATGGTTTCCAAAGTTGAGCCCGCAGGGTCGGCTAAAATCTTTGTTGATTTCATCAAATCTGAAAAGGGAAAATCTATTATCCTGGAAAGAGGGATGGTGCCCATTGACTAATCAGTGTCAATAAATTCAACGAAAAGTAATCTGATTGCAAATCAGACTACTTTTTCAAATGACATTCAGAATTTATCTCTTCCAGAACTCAGGAACAAAAAGGATAATAACCGTATAAATCTCCAGTCTTCCTAAAAGCATGCACCAGGCAAGAAGCCATTTGCCGGCTGCGGGTAAATGAGCAAAGTTT
>JAQICW010000535.1 GCA_027858355.1 Desulfobacula sp. | reverse complement strand
TGTTATTTCTGATTATTTTCTTCCTGATATGGATGGACTGACTTTTTTGAAACAGGCAGCCATCCAAAAACCGGGGATAGCAAGGGTTTTGATGGCAACAATTATAACTGATGAACTTAAAAAGGAAATATCAATGGCTAAAATTGACGCATTTTTGGAAAAACCGCTGACGGTGGCATCCATTGATAACATACTTTATAAAATAAATAAGGAACATTTAACCAAAACAAAACCGGAGATAAACAATGAAAAATGAAAAACCATGGGATTGGCATTCAGAAAAAAAAGAAATTCCGGTAAAAGAATGGCAAGAGCGCTTTAACTGGATGGAAGAGATTAGTGTCAGCCCTGATGGAGAAAAAATCGCATCCATAGTGAATATGGATGAAGCCCAGTTCAGTGTCTGTGTGAATGGAGAAATCTGGGAAGAAACGTTTGAAAAAGGGTGGTGTCTAAGATTTTTGCCGAATGGAAACCTTACCGTACTCGCATGCAAGGACGAAGAATGGACAGTCTGTGTAGACGGCTCTTTCTGGGAAACATGGTTTGATTATATCTGGGATTTTCAATCTACCCCGGATGGATCGTTTATGGGTGCAGCCGTTCAAAAGGACGGGCAATATGGAATGTCTGTCAATGACAGGATGTGGGACGAGCTTTATGAAAACATATCTGGTGTGGTCTTAAGCCGCCAGGGCACTTCAGCAGCCATTGTCCAGGTGGACCCCCTGGGTCAGGCCGATATTGAGGGCTTCAGCCGGGGCATTTTTTCAATAGCGGTTGATGGTATTGTCCAGCCTGAAAAGTTCATGAATATCTGGGATCTGTCCTTTGACAGTAAAGGGGAGCAGGTTGCCGCTTCCATCAGAAAAAACCGTATTGATTACTCCATCTGTGCGAATAATCAATCCTGGGAAAAAAACTTCCAATTCGTCTGGAAACCCGAATTTATAAATAAAGATGCTTCTGTGATAGCGCCTGTCAGACAGGGTGGCAAATGGTTTCTTTTAAAAGATGGCAAGCCCTTCTGGGACAAACGCTATGAACAGCTCGGCAAACTGGCTGTTCATGGAGACGGCAAAAAAATTGCCGCCATTGTTTCCAACACCTATGGTAAGTGGACTGTTTCAGAAAATAATAAGACCTGGGATCTTCACTGTGACTCAATGATATCAGAGCTTTTTTATTCTGGAAATGGAGACTCACTAGTGGCGGTTTTTAAAAACCGGGGATACTGGGATATTGCAGTCAACGGGAAACCCTGGAACATCAAGGCAGACAAATTGTGGAACCCGGTTGTAAGTTCCAACAATGAAATACTGGCCACCAGAATGGAAAAAGGTGGTAGTTTTTATCTGGTGGTCAACGGGAAGGTTTATCAGGAATCATTTGATATGATCTTTGAGCCACAAATCAGTCCGGATAACGATAAGATTCTTTTAAAGGCTATGAAAAACGGCATTTATTTAAGACAAATACTTACTTTAGACAAAGTTCTTTAGAGGAGAAACTATGCATTCTTTTATCCATTTTATTATGGGGCCCATGGTCTGGATCTCTTTTTTGATATTTATCATTGGCGCTATATTCAGATTTTTCCAGGTGATCAAACTGGTCAATGAACGAGAAAATTTTATTTACACTTACCTGTCATTTAAATATAGTTTCCGGTCTATATTTGTATGGCTAATACCATTTTTACCTGTCAGCACGAGGAAAAGCCCGGTTTTTTACAGCATCTCCTATGTATTTCATCTGCTGCTTTTTTTAATTCCAATCTTTTTACTCTCCCATGTTATGCTTTTAGAAGAATCAATGCAGTGGTCATGGATTACTCTTAATGATTCTGTGGCAGATGTCTTGACCCTGATGATCATTTTTTCATTAATATTTTTTATGATCAGACGTCTTGTTGTTCCGGAAGTAAAATTTTTAACTGGTCTATCGGATTTTCTTTTTATCCTGATAGTGGCTCTGCCTTTTGTTACCGGATTTTTAGCCTATCATCAATTTTTTGCATATAAATGGATAGTTATTGTCCATGTTTTATCAGGGGAACTAATGCTTATTTTGATACCCTTCACACGATTTTTTCATATGTTTATGGCACCCCTTACAAGAGCGTATACAGGTTCTGAATTTGGTAATGTCAGACATGCAAAAGACTGGTAATAAATATTAAGGAGATATTCATGCAGGAAACATTAACAACAAATGAAAAACTTGAAGTAAATAAAATAGATGTCATTGATGAAGGTGTGGAAAAGGGATTGGCAAGGCTTACGCCTGAAAAAATATCCACCGTCATCAATCAGGTATTAACAAAGGAAACAGGAGCACGCTTTAAGGTTTATGTGGAGACCTGCATGCGCTGTGGTCTGTGTGCAGATGCCTGCAGCATATTCCTTTCCAATGACCGCGATCCCAGATTTTCCCCTGCGGGAAAAGTCAAACAGACCATTCTGGAAATGATTAACAAAAAAGGAAAGGTCTCAAAACAATTATTAAAGGATGCGGTGAGAATTGCCCATACGGAATGCAATGTTTGTAAAAAGTGTTCCATGTATTGCCCTTTTGGTATTGATATCGCATATATGATGACCCTGGTGCGACGGATTTGCCACAAACTTGAGATTACGCCACTTTATATCCAGGATACGGTCAATTCTCATTCTGCTACCATGAATCAGATGTGGGTGAAAGAAGATGAGTGGATCGACACCCTTCAATGGCAGGAGGAAGACGCAAGAGAAGAATTTGCAGATTTACGAATTCCCCTGGACAAGGATGGTGCCGACATCATGTATTCGGTGATTGCTCCGGAACCCAAATTCCAGGCCGGGCTTATTTACCAGACAGCCGTGATTATGCATGCAGCAGGCATGAATTGGACCATGCCGTCAGCACCGGGCTGGGATAACAGCAATATGGCGATGTTTACTGGTGATTTTGAAATATCCGGCAGAATTGCCCGGGTGCATTATGAAACAGCGACAAAGTTACATGTCAAAAAAATTGTCATGGGAGAATGCGGCCATGCGTTCAGATCAGTGTATGACGTGGGAAACAGGTGGGTTGGATGGACCATGCCGCCGGTGGATCTGGTCCATGCCATTGATTTTTATCATGATCTTTTAACTTCAGGCCGGATCAAGGTAAAGGAAAAATATAAAAAAACCGTCACCCTGCATGACCCCTGCAATATCTCCCGCGGGAGAGGACTGCACAATAAAGCCAGGGAAATAGTAAACATATTGTGCGAATCATTCGTTGAAATGACACCTAACAGGGAACATAATTATTGTTGTGGGGCTGGTGGCGGCGTTATTAACTGCGGTCCTCCCTGGAAAGGGTCCAGAATGGTCAATAACAGAGAAAAGAAAGAACAACTTGAAAGAACAGGGGCCCAGGTTTTGATTGCACCCTGTCATAACTGCCACTCAGGACTTGAAGATATTGTTCATCATTATGGCCTGAAAATGGAGATTAAATTTTTCGGGGACATAATTTTTGAAGTCATGGAAAAGACAATTTACCAGAAAGACAATTAACCAGAAAGACAGTTAACCCAAAAGACAGTTAACATGGAAAGGCGATTATGATGAAACTAAAACGATTAATATTTATATCAGCCGTCATCCTTATTATAACAGCATTTTATGCCTACTCCGGGGAAGACATTCCAACGGTTGACAATATAGTTTTTGATCATCCCCAAAGATCTGCAGCAGTATTTGATCATGATGATCATAATGAAAAAGCAATGTTGGAAGATGACTGTTCCATCTGCCATCATGTGTATGAAAACAAAAAATTGATTAAGGATGAGTCCTCTGAGGACTATTTGTGTTCTGAGTGCCACTCGTTAAAACCAACACCTGAAAACGCCATTCCCTTAAGAATGGCATTTCATAACCGGTGTAAAGAGTGTCATTTTGAATCTAACAAAGGACCGGTTTTATGTGGTGAATGCCATATCAAAAAGTGAGGTTATTATGACAAAAAAAATTATGATTGTAGATGATGATCCATCTATTACCAAATATCTTGACACCCTTTTTAAAGATAATGGGTATGAAACCTGTATTGCAAAGGATGGCAAAGATGCTTTTGATATTTATAAAAATGAAAATCCTGATCTTATCACTCTGGATCTTGAAATGCCTGAAGAATGGGGACCCAGATTTTTTAGAAAAATCAGTAAAATAAAAGGGTTTGATATACCGGTTATCGTAATCAGCGGCCTTACAGGAATGAAATATTCAATTCCAAAAGCTGCGGCTTCCTTTGGGAAACCTTTTGATCCTAAAGCGGTTTTAACCAAGGTTGCGGAACTATTAAATTAACAAAAAGGAAAAATGGGATCAGGTGTAATGTTTAAATCCTTCATAAAAATAGAGACTCTTGCATTAAAGCTTATGATTGCGGTAGGGATCGTGCTTTTTGCAAGCATTTTTATCTGGTCCTACTTTACCACTATATTCCAGGAAAAAACCTTGATTAATAAAAAAATATCTGAGGTTGATAAATTTTGTAACACTGTTTTGAATTTTACCTGGTTTGCAATGTTGCATAATCCCAACAAGGATATGCAGGAAATTTTAAAAAGCATGTCAGAGTACAATGAAATTGAATCTATACGAATTTTCAATTGTCAGGGGCAGATTAAATTTTCAAATACTGCCATGGACCTTGGTTCTATGGTTGAAAAAACAGATGTGGCCTGTAAAACCTGTCATGCAACAGATACTCCGGTAATTAGAAACGATATCCGCGACAGGGTTAGAATATTTAAATCAGATCAGGATGAACTTTTGCTGGGTATTATGAACCCCATATTAAATGATCCCTCCTGTTCAACTGCCCAATGTCATTATCATCCCAGGGAAATAAAAAAACTTGGCACCCTTGATGTTGTTGTTTCTTTAAAAGATGTAAAGGCTGAAATCAGTTTTTCAAAAAAAATGTCAGTCTGGACAGCCATTTATCTTTTTATAATCCTGGCAATAACTCTTGGCTTTAGTATTTTCCGCCTGGTAACCAATCCCATCAAAAACTTAATAAAAGAAACAGATCGTATCGGAAAAGGAAGTTATCAAAACAATATAAAAAATGTGATCCAGAAAGATGAAATCGGAAAGTTATCTCTCGCCATTCTGGTTATGGGGGAAAAAATAAAAAACAAACAGGATGAACTTAATCGGCAAAAAATCAGATACCAGAATCTCTTTGATCAGGTTCCCTGTACCATTACAGTTCAAAACAGAGACTACGAACTGATTGAGTTTAATAAGGAATTTTCAAAAAAATTTAATCCTGAATATGGTGACCGCTGTTTCGTTGCCTATAAAAACTTGATCAACAAATGTAATGACTGCCCCGTTGAAAGAACATTTATTGACGGTCAATCCCATTTCAGTGAAGAGTCAGGAATAAACAAGGACGGAACGATTGCCCACTGGTTTGTGAAAACAGCACCGTTAAAGGATGACCAGGGCAATATCATCGCTGCCATGGAAATGACCATTGATATTTCCCGAAGAAAAAAACTAGAAAAGAATGTCAAAGAGTCGGAACGAAAATACCAGGCAATTTTTGAGAGTATTCCCAATCCCGTGTTTATTTTGGATATTGATACCTATACGATCATGAACTGCAATAACAGTGCCCTGAAAGTGTATGGCTTTAAAAAGGATGAGTTGAAAAACAAGCCTTTTTCTCTTCTTTTCCCAGAACCAGAGGAATTTGAAAAATTTAAGCAAAATTTTGATAATCCTTTTCATGAACGATTAATAAACAATAAGAAGAACCTGGAGAGTATCTATGTAAATATCTGGGTCAGCCCTGCTGAGTTTACAGAACAAAAAGTACTGCTTGTTACAGTGGTTGATATAACCCTATCCGTTGAAACAGAGCACCAGTTAATTCAGGCCGGTAAAATGGCGACTTTGGGAGAAATGGCAACAGGAGTGGCACATGAACTTAACCAGCCATTATCTGTCATTAAAACGGCTTCAAGTTTCATGTCCCGGAAAATAAGCAGAAATGAAAAAATTGATCAAGATATTTTAAACACACTCTCTCAGGAAATTGAAATCCATGTGGACAGAGCCTCAAAGATTACCAACCACATGCGTTTGTTTGGTCGTAAATCAACGCTTTCAAAGGAAGCTGTCAATATAAATGAAACCATTAAAAGGGCTTTTGATATTTTCAGCCAGCAATTAAAATTGCGAGAGATTGAGGTTAAATGGGAACTTGATGAAAACCTTCCCGAAATAATAGCTGATCCGGCTCGACTGGAGCAGGTTTTCATCAATCTTCTCATTAATGCCAGAGATTCCATAGAGGCCAGGTTTGAAAACGATGGAGATCAAAATGGTAAAACAAAACGGATCACCATTGAAACTTCATTCAGCAAGGGTGTTGTTATTGTTAGAATATCAGACACTGGAACGGGAATTTCAAAAGCAGATATGAATAAAATTTTTGAACCCTTTTTCACGACAAAAAAAGTGGGAAAGGGAACCGGACTGGGATTATCCATAAGTTATGGAATCCTAAAGGAGTCTGGTGCCGATATCAGTGTCACGAATAATCCGGAAGGTGGTGTTACGTTTACCATTAGTTTTCACAAAAACCTGAGGGAGTATTAAATGAACATCAAGGCCATGGAAAACAATAAAATACTTCTTGTCGACGATGAAGCGGGGATTCGCAAAGTTTTGAAAATTACCCTTGAATCATCCGGATATGATGTATGCCTTGCTTCTGACGGTGAGACAGGGCTTAAAATCTTTATAGAAAAAAATCCTTGTATTGTCATAACAGACATTAAAATGCCTGGTATTGATGGTATTGAGGTTCTAAAGAGAATTAAAAACCTGAATCCTGAGACAGAGGTTATTATGATAACCGGTCATGGCGACATGAATCTGGTAGTTAAAAGCCTTCAACATGAAGCAGCCGATTTTATAACCAAACCCATTGATATCGGGGACCTTGAATCAGCAATAAAAAAAGCACAGGAGCGTATCTCCATAACCCAGAATATAAACAGCTATATGGATGATCTGGAAAGTCTTGTAAAGGAAAAAGACAAAAAAATAAATGAATCTGAAAAACTGGTGACAATCGGCCAGACAATTGCCGGCATGTCCCATGCCATTAAAAATATTGCAGGAGGTCTTAAGGGAAGTTCTTTTGTTCTGGAACAGGGAATCGAGCTTGAAAACCGTGAATATTTAAAACAGGGCTGGGAAATGATGAAAGGGAATATAAATAAAATTACCAAACTCTCTCTGGATCTTTTAAACTATGCCAAAACAACAAAACTGGATTTCAAACTGGAAAATCCCAATAAACCTGCAAGAGAGGTGATGCAGCTGATGAACCACAGGGCAAAAGAAGAAAATTTCGTTTTTAAACTTACGCCCTGTATGGAAAAAAGACTGGTTTTCATGGACTGTGATGCGATACACAATTGCATTTTAAATCTTGTAGTCAATGCATTTGATTCTTTTAATAAAATTGCGAATCCCAATCAGACCCAAACCGTAAATATTATTGTTGAAAGAGAGAATAACAATATTGTGTACAAGATCCAGGACAATGGCTGCGGCATTAACGACACCGTAAAAAAATCTATTTTAAAAGACTTTATTACCACCAAGGGGATGAACGGAACCGGTTTTGGTTTAATGACGACCAAAAAAATAATAGAAGAGCATGATGGGGAAATAAGCTTTAAGACTGAAGAAGGAAAGGGCTCCCTGTTTGTTGTTAAAATCCCATTAAAGAGCAAAGTCTAAGAAAGGGGCTTTTAAGCATGGAAAAAATTTTTCTTCATAAAAACGGTGTTATTAAAAAAAAAGGTAAAAAACTCACCATCTCCGTTCTGAAAATATTAGGAAACTATATTGAAATTGATGAAAGTTTTACCTTAAGTTCCTTTTTTATGATGGTCAACCAGTATCCGGATCTGAAAAACATAAGCGAAATATTGGAACCGCTAGTTGAAATTGTTTCAAAAAATGGCAGTTCAGGATTTAAAAACAAAGAATTAGAATCATTGCTATTTTATAAAACGATTGAAATAGAAGGATTTCCAGGAAGCCCATGCTTGAATTTTTATACCACTTTGAAAGGAGTATTCAACAAAAAGATGATCGATTTAAAGTTTTTCCATTTGGAAGATTTATTGAATCACAAATTAAAACTCGGGAAATTAAAACATGTTGTTTTTGGGGATAAGGAGGATGCTTTCCAGTATGAGACCTTTTACACTCTTTTTGAACTTGTGGAAGGCATTGCCTGGGAACTTTCTTTTAATTTTAACCCGTTAGAATGTTCAATAAGGAGGTAGTCATGTTTAAGAAAATACTTTTTGCCACAACAGCTTCTCCGGCCTGTGATGCGGCTGCTAAAATCGCTTTTGAACTTGCCGAGAAATACAAATCGGAATTGATCCTTTATCATGTATTTGGCGTTCCTTCCCATGGAAGCAGTTTCTCTATAACTGATTATCTGACAGGAGAAAAAGATGATGTAGGGCCTGACTATGTTGAGTGGGTCAAGGATGAGATGAAAAACACCTATGCAACACTCATTGAGAAGCATGGAGAACCAAGGTTTGAAATTCTTGCAGGGATCCCTTCAACAGAAATCTTAAGATTTGCCAGGAAAGAGGAAATTGACTGCATCATAATGGGCTCCCACACAAGAGCCGATGAAACCGGGGCGGCAAGATTCAGGGGTATCGTGGGGACTACAATGCAGAAAGTAGCCCAAAGAGCCAGGTGCCCGGTCCTTATCATCAGCAGACCATGTGCAACCTGTTTCTGGTATTTTAATAAAATTATTTTTGGAACTGATTTTTCAAAGGCCTCCATGTCTGCATTTAAATTTGCCTTTAAAATGGCAGAAGCTATTGGATGCAAACTTTATCTTTTCCATGCCCTTGATATTGATACGTCCCAGGCTGGCGTTTTACCCGGACAAAAATCAATAGAGGATAAGATAACGGCCGCAAGAGCAAGACTTGAACAAGAGTATGTTTCTCAAATGAATGATTTTGATAATTATGAGATTTCCATATGGGAAGGCGTTCCCTATGTGGAACTGTTAAAATTTGCAAGGGAAACCAGTGGTGATCTGATTGTCATGGCCCATCATACAAGGGATATTGATCCTGACGAAGCACTTCTTGGAACAACAGTTGAACAAGTGGTTTTAAGATCAGCCTGTCCTGTTGCCAGTGTTAACAGACCGGATAGATTGTAAATTTAAAAAAAATGTCCCGGGAAAAATGCAGACAAAAGATTCTCATCATGGACGATGAGATTCAAATGAGATTTTACCTCATGAGTCTTGTCAAATCACTGGGGTTTGATCCTGTATTGGCAAAAGATGGTGTGCAGGGGCTTGATTCCTTAACCCGAATCAAACCTGCCGCCATTATTCTGGATATCATGATGCCTCAGAAAGGGGGAACTCTAGTCTACCAGGAACTTGTAACGCATCCTGAATTTAAAACCATACCCATTATTTTCTTTTCAGGGGTTGATCGCAAAGCATTTTTTCACCATATAAAAATGCTGAATATTAATCTTGAACACGATATCCCTGAACCAGCAATTTTTGTTGCAAAAGATTCTGATTCTGAATATCTTAAAGCAGTTATTAAAAAATGTGTATTGGGAAATGGTCTTGAACCGGAATAATTGAAGCATAATAATTGAATAGGGACAACCATTATGGCAACGAAAGTTTTGCTTGTGGATGACGAAGAAGGTATTAGAAAAGTTCTGACAATCTATTTGCAGGATCTTGGATATGAAGTTTCTACTGCTGATAACGGGAAAAAAGCTGCTGAAAAAATCGACAGGGATATCTTTGATATCGTTCTGACCGACATCAGAATGCCGGGGATGGATGGTGTTTCGCTGTTGAAACATATAAAAAAGAACAGTCCTGATACTGAAGTTATTATGATTACAGGTCATGGTGATTTTAAGCTTGCCATTGAAAGCTTAAAGCTTGATGCTGTTGATTTTATTTCAAAGCCTATTGATAATGATGTTCTGGATATAGCACTGAAAAGAGCCCATGACAGGATAGACACAAGAAAAAAAATTCTGACCTATACAAAAGACCTTGAAAAGCTTGTACAAGAGAAAACCCAAAAACTTGCAGAATCTGAAAAAAGATATATTCAGCTGTTTAACGAATCTCCAGGTTATTTAACGATACAGGATAAAAATCTTACTATTATAGAGACAAACAGGATATTCAAGGAGCACTTCAATTATAAAGAAGGGATGACCTGTTATGATGTTTATAAAGGCAGAAAATCTCCCTGTCCTGATTGCCCTGTTATAAAAACATTCAAGGACAAAGGCTCTCATACGGCTGAAATGGATGTTGTTCTAAAAGACTCAAGCGTGCGCAATATTTTTATCCAGACATCTGCCATTATAGATTCTAAAGGTCAGGTTAAGCATGTCATGGAAATGTCAACGGATGTAACAATGATCCGTGAACTTCAGGACCATTTGGCCTCGCTCGGACTTCACATCGGTTCTGTTTCCCATGGCCTTAAACAGCTTTTAACTGGACTTGACGGTGGTTCATATCTCATAGAGTCCGGCCTGGATAAAAATGACACCCGGCAAATATCGGAAGGCTGGGAAATCGTTAAAGACAAAATTTTAAAAACCAGAGAGATGGTATTGAATATTTTATTCCATACCAAAAAAAGAGAACTTGACAGATCACACGTCCTGTTGCCGGAACTGATAAAGGAAATTGTTTCGTCAATTAAACCCAGAGCAGATCAGGAAAATATTAATTTTAAAGTAGACTTCCCCCATAATACTATTTCCCTTTATATCGATAAAATAGCTGTTTTAGCAGCCTTTTCCAGTATTCTTGAAAATGCTGTTGATGCCTGCATATCAAAAAAGAAAAAGGGTGAAATCAGTTTTTTAACCCGCATTGAAGATTCTCATATTATTTTTGCCATTAAAGATAATGGCAAAGGGTTGGACGAGAATAAAAAAGATAAAATATTCAACCTTTTCTTTTCTGATAAAGGCAATAAGGGAACAGGCCTGGGACTTTTTATTGCATCGCGATCTATCAAACAACATGGCGGAACCATAACTATTAACTCTCAATTGAATAAATATACTGAATTTATAGTCACCCTGCCTTTAAAATAATTCCGGTGAATTCACGGTTCCTGATATTTGTTGACAAGTGTATTAACTTTTTTCATGAAGAAGTCACAGATAGTTTCAGCGGTTTGGGTGGTGATGACAGGAATTTCTTCAGAAAGTTTTTCTATTATCGTCTCGTCAATATCAGTAATTTTATTAATTGAAAATAAATCCACCTCTCCATCTTCCAGCAGTAGTCCACATCCTCCGGCAGCGCCTAAAAACTCATCATCAATAAAAATGGGGGTCACAATTTTGACCATACCTGCATCACATTCCTCAATCACGGGTTTTTTTGTCTGTCTCGCCTGGTTGGCCAGATTCATGTGGGCAGTGGCGCAGATAAAACTCTGGCCTTTGCCTGTTGATTTGATTTCCGGGCAGATTTTGTTAGCCCAGTTTTTGGTATCTGTTATTCTTATGCCATCTGTATTAAAAACAGAGCTTTGAAGGTTGAATTTTTTAAAAGATTCTTTTTCTATTTGTGCCCACGCTTCAAGGGGGGCAAGATCAGTAAGTTCCATTGATATCCTCTCTTTTAAATAAAATATTAATTCATAAAGTCTTATTCATTAACACCTTTTTGGTTTGAACATTATTTTCTAATGCTAAAGGGCATATTCGTTACCAGTGTCCCTCAACAGTTGCGGCACATGTAAAAGAAATCTTTTCTTCATTAAAGTCCTTGACCGCATCCCTGGCAGTGCCCATAACGTCACTGGCCACCTTAATACCTGCGGCATCCAGTGTTTTAAAAGCATTGGGACCGCAGAATCCTGTCAAAAGGACTTCAGCATTTTTTTCACTGATACTGGCAGCAGCCTGAATTCCTGCACCTTTGAAGGAATTTGCATTTTTATAATTATCAATCACTTCAAACTCAAGCGTTTCCGTATCGATGATAAGGATATAAGCGGCACGGCCGAATCTGGGGTCCACTTTTGAATCAAGATTCCGGCCTTTTGATGTTACTGCGATTTTCATGATAAATCTCCTAATGTTTATATTTAAACTTGTCCACCACCGCCGCAGACCTGATCATTTTTGATTTCAGGAAGCTTGCCTGCAATCAGGTCTTCAACAACGGGTCTGATTTGGTCACGCTCGGCATCGTGGTATACATCAATGCCCACCTGTCTGAAACCCATTAAAGGACGCATGCCGATACCCCCCACAACCAGGGCCGTGACTTTGTTGTCCGCCAGAAGATTGACCGGCACCATGCAGCCACCCTGGACATGTTCCTGGTTTTGAAGTGTTGTTACCTGTTTGATCTGACCATCTTCAACATCGACAAATGTAAATACGTCACAATGACCAAAATGTCCTGCTCTTGTGCTGTCAAGGCCGCCCTGTCCATTGGAAGGTATCGCAATTCTACCGTTTTTCATGTTTGTTTAACTCCTTAAATAATTCTTTTTGTTTGAAAGTTCAGGTTAATCGTACAATATTCATAGCAGGCTGGGCCATTACATTTTCCCAGATTTTTCTGACAGCAAGGCTTGCCTGTGATTTTTCATCGGTTTCAATAATGCTTTTTCCTTGAATCATGGATTCAGTGAAATTTTTATCAAAAGGGATCTGGCCTGTAAAAAAGATATTTTTTTCTTTTGCCAGATCCTTTATAGCCTGGGTCTGGTCGAAATTCAGGTCATATTTGTTCACACAGACCATGGCCGGTATTTTAAAATGAGCTGCCAGCTGACCCACTCGCGTAAGATCGTGTATCCCTGAAACAGTAGGTTCTGACACAATCAGAATCGCATTGGCCTGGCTCATGGAAGCAATAACAGGGCAGCCTATCCCTGGCGGGCCGTCGGTCAGTATCAGATCAACATTTTTTTTCTGAACTATTTTTCTGGCTTCCTGTCTGACAAGGGCCACCAGGCGACCGGAGTTTTCTTGAGCAATTCCAAGTCGTGCATGAACCATGGGGCCGAAGCGGGTATCTGAAATATACCATTCTCCGCAGGTTTTTATTGGGAAATCAATGGCCTTTTCAGGGCAGAGATCATAACAGACACCGCATCCCTCACATTCAATGGGATCAATTTCAAAGGTGTCCTTTACCGCGTCAAACCTGCATAATTCAATGCAGAAGCCGCAACTCGTGCATTTGTCAGGATTGATGACGGCCTCATTTCCCCCCTGAAAATCTGTTTTTTGTTGAATGTCCGGGGCCATGAGCAGATGCAGATCGGCTGCATCCACATCGGCATCGCAAAGGATCACATTGTTTGAAAAAGATGCAAAAGCCGCAGCTATACTTGTTTTTCCCGTGCCGCCTTTTCCACTTAAAATCACCAGCTCTCTCATTTGCTATCCGCTCCTTTATCCGTCACATCTTTAACCGGATTTTTGACCAGACGTTTAATTTGATCAAACAGATCTAAAAATTTATCTTTATATTCAGGCATTTTTTCATCAACCAGTTCGCCTCTGGAATAGATCCGGGCAATTTTTTTATCAAACGGGATTTCCATAAGAATGGGGATGCCTTCTTTTTTTGCATATTCTTTGACACCATCGTTTCCCATACCAGCTCGATTTATCACAATGCCATGGGGTATTTTTAAAATTTTAACGGTTTCCACAGCCAGTGTCAGGTCATGAAGTCCGAAAGGAGTGGGCTCTGTGACCAGAAGAACAAAATCCGCTCCTTTCATGGCAGCAATCACAGGACAGGAAGTGCCAGGAGGGGCATCAATGATATTTATCATCCCGTCCCTGGCAAGGGTACGTATTTTTTTAATAATCGGCGGCGACATGACCTGGCCGACATTCAATCGTCCCTGGACAAATAAGTTTTCCTTGATACTGCCTGTTTCAATATCTCCAAGTTCTCTGTCTCTTTCCGAAACAGCGTCTTCAGGACAAACCGCCATGCAGCCGCCACAGCTGTGGCATAGTTCAGGAAAAGTAATCACTTTTTTGCCGACTACGGCAATAGCGCCGAACCTGCAAATCTCCATACATTTTTTACAATAGGTACATTTGTCTTCATCAATCAAGGGAATCGGCGCGATAACGGCTTGTTTCTCTTTGATTTCAGGATTTAAAAAAAGATGGGAATTTGGCTCTTCAACATCGCAGTCCATGAGTTGAACATTTTTTCCCAAAGAAAAGGCTAAATTGGTTGCCACCGTTGTTTTACCGGTTCCGCCTTTTCCGCTTGCAATACTGATAATCATCAGTTTTATTCTCCTTGTGACCTTAATTTATTTTTTGTACAGCAATTGTATTTTGCCTAAATGATCCAGAAGTTTTTGAACATCGGTTGTGCCGGGTTCCAGGGGAAATTGCATGAGCACCCCCAAACCTTCAAATTCTTCATGAAAATCTTTGTGTGAAAGCCTACTGACAACCACGCAATTCATAAATGGATTAAGACTGATTGTTCGTTCAATCAGGGTTTTGCCACTCATATCTGACAGGTCTTCATCCGTAATCAGCAGATTATAGCTGCTCTCAGCAACCATGGTTAATGCAAGACTGCCTTTTTGTACCGGATCTATCCTGATGTTGTGGTTTTGAAACGCAGCGATCATATTTGAAAAATGGGCTTTGTCTGAGCTTGCCAATAGAGCGTTTATCATTTGAGTACTCCCTCCTTTTTCAAATTTGACACAGCATTTTTTAACCCGTTTTGGCATCCTTGCCTTGGGTAGCCCGGCATGAAATATGATGCAGAAACGGGGTTATTGTTCAGATACAAGTCCAGTAACTGTGCTGCGTTTCCAGTTACAAAAGGAATGAGTTTGATTCCTGAAAGGGCAATTAAATTTGCCGGTTTCTCGGAGATGGCGCCGCAGATCAGTACAGATATACCCATTTTTTTAAAATCATTAGGAAAACCTGCGCTGTTGGAATCAAAAGATTCATAGGATTTTTTGATAACCTTATCATTTTTAATCTGCGCTACAAGCAATGTCTGCGCTGAATCAAAAACAGGTGAAATTCTATTTCCCCAGATGGTTAATGCAATCTTCATACAAATCAAACTCCTTTCTGGAAAACTGTATTGCAAAGCTTATGCCAGAGAAGAAATCACAACTTAAGTCTGTTGGATTGCTTTAAATTCCAGTTTCTTATGTGGTTATTGATTGATTTTACATATGCGGTTGAGCGCTCACTGGAAAGGCAAAGTTGAATAAACGAGACTTTATGAGTCGCTCTAATGCGACTTTTTTTGAGTGGGCCAGGCTTTTCACATTCATTTTTGTTGTTGGAGTTATTGACAACAGATACGTATGTTGTTATAATTTCCAACATGAAAGCTGTTAAACTCATTAGCGCACGTATCGTCTATTCTGAATCGACATTTGCGGAGTTGGTATTGTGGCGGCTCCCAAAGCCACTGCATGGGTCTGTACACGGGTTCAAGTACAGGCTTGCGTATATCGTGCGTGGTGAATGCGTTTTGCGCTATGACAATGAGACTGGGAAGGGTGATCATAGGCATTTTGATGGAAAAGAAAGTG
>JAQICW010000528.1 GCA_027858355.1 Desulfobacula sp. | reverse complement strand
CTATTTAAAATACTTCCAGAAAACACAAAACCGATTAATATTGTACAACTATTTGAGAAAATTCCCGTGTTAGGACGTATTCATACTGAAAAAATAGCTGTTTAATGGCGAAGGTATTGGTTAGACCATAATCTACTTTTATCAATTGTGCCAGAGGATTTAATTGCATGGGTTTCAAGGATTTTGAATAGCTCTTTATTCGCCAGATGAATGTCAATATCAAGATCGATAGTATGAATTACCAATTCGTTTTGGTTTGACCCAAAGCTTACAGGGCCATGGAAGAAATTATTATACACTGAAATGTCCTTTGGCTGTTTATGGGCGAAACAGACACGAACAGGAACGATCGTCTCCCGGGAGAGATGGGCGAGAATCATATAAAATGCACAAATCAGGGCTTCAGACAAAGTGGTGTGGTTTTGAATAAGTAAATCCGGTGTCTCCCAGAACAAAACAGTCTGGTTCTTATCGATTTGAACCACGGGTTGAATAACATCAGCCATGATTTTGTGGTATCTAGTGAAAACTTTAAGCGCGTCGCCAATGGTGGCACAATTGATCATCATCGTAAAAAGCAGACTGCCGCCCGGGTAGAGATGTGTCATCTGTTTACCAAAATTTAAACCGGGCGTCTGGTCCTTGCTTGATAGGATGATTTTTTGCCATAAGGCATCAAACAGGTGGGCGGTTATTCTGGTATCGTCATTTTTTAACAATTTTGTATCAAATTCCAGAGACCTGGCAGTGGTGTTAAAATCTGCACCTACAGAGTGTGCATAGGATTTTAATATTCTAACCATCCCCATAGAAACAGTGTTGGTTCTTTGGTATGTCATATCGTAAAATTCTCCATGAATATTTGTGGTATCCCCATCTCCTTCAGAATTAAAGCCTTGATGCAAATGACTGCTGCTGCAACCTTTATATTCTGAATATGAACTACCACAGATGTTGGTAATTTTAGGACAAATTTGCGTAAAAGATCAATTCTTTTGTGCCAACGATCAAGACTTCTTTTTTTAAAGAAGATATCCTTTTGCCAGTGTTTCAATTTGAATATCAAAATTTTAACCTTTAAAAGGAGGAAAACATGACACATGAAAAACAATTGAGACTATTGAAGGCTATTTGCTGGGTGGGGGCGGTTGCTGATGCATTCTGGACGATTGCCCTATTGTGGCCGGCGGTTTTTGTGCTGGTAACAGGCACTACAAATTTGAACCCTGATCTTTCAACCCGGCTGGTCATGGGTATTGCTGCATCATTAATGGCTGGGTGGACTTGTCTTTTAATCTGGGCGGCGAATCATCCAATTGAACGTAGGGCAATACTCTTATTTACGGCATTTCCCGTAGTCGCCGGTTTGATCATTGTTACGTTTATAGGTATGATGAATGGCAGCAGTTCAACTGTCTGGATTCTTATAAAGAGCAATATGTTAGCCTGCACCATGCTTTATGGATATCATACAGCAAATACGATGTCCAAGAGAACCAAAGATGAAAACCATTACTAATCTTACCGTTCGCAGTTATCATATTGACCATTTCGGGCATGTAAATCATGCCCGGTATGTGGAATTGCTGGAAGAGGCGCGCTGGCAATATCTGGAGAAAAATAAATTGCTTGATCCTATTCATGAAGTTAGCGCCTTCCATGTTGTTGCAGAGCTTTTCATAAAATATCGGAAACCATAATTATAAACTGTTTATTTCCTTGAAAACAAGTGAAGGGTTGTCTATAACCCATGATTAAAAGCAGTCCCTAATTAACTGCAATCATGGATGGGATCATACTTGTGGAAATATTGGTTTCAAAACTTCAGACACCCAAACGATATAATATCCTTCATCGTGAAAGATTAATTCGGGTTTTTGAAAATATCGTTCAATACAGTTTGGTGACGATAACAGCAGGCGCAGGATACGGGAAAACCACCCTTGTGATGGATGCGCTTTCGCATCAGAATATTATTTCAGTCTGGTATCGACTGGATGAACAAGATACAGATTTCCAGGTCTTTATTTCTTATCTATATTCAGCAGTTCAGCACCATTTCCCAGGTACTAATGAAATCGGAACTAATGAAATCGGGACAAACCCAATTGCCAAGACAGGTCCCATTCCTAAAACGAGCCTTAAAAAGCCAACAGATACCCTGCTTGAATGGCTGGCTTTTGCTGAGCGTAAAATAACAAAACCTGCAGTGCTTGTTTTGGATGATTACCACCTGGTTCAGGACAATGATCAGATCAACAAAGCGATTGAATTTATACTTGAGCGTTTGGCAGAGCATATTCATATGATCATCATTGGCCGTAAAAACTTAAAATTGAAAGTATCAACACTCAGAGCCAGTGGAAAACTCATTGAACTCAATGAAAACGATCTGTCCTTTACAACCGGAGAAGTCAAAATTTTTTTTACCCAGACACTTGGATTAACACAATCCCAAATAAAGGACATCCATTCAAGTACCGGGGGGTGGGCTGCCAGCCTCGTTCTTCTGAGATATGCATTTAAGAAAAAGTCACCAGATGCCATTGCAGGCAATTTGGAATTATTTCGAAAAACACCGGATACCATTTTTTCTTATTTGAAAGAAACCATTTTTGATACACAGCCCGACCCTATTAAAACGTTTATGATGAAGGCTGCTCTTCTGCCTGAAATCGATACCCAACAGTGCAGCAAGCTATTTGATATCGATGATACTGATATTATTTTAAAGCAGATGATTGATGATCACTTGATGATATTTCCAGTGGATGAATCCGGTTCTGTTTTTTATCTACACCATTTGTTCAGGGATTTTTTAATTACCCAACTCAATGAAAGGTTTTCAAAATCAGAAATTTTTAAGCTGCATTGCAACATAGCCCATAAAACAGAAGAGAACGATATATTTTCAGCCCTGCATCACTTCATTGAGGGACATGACTGGGATCAAGCCATACGGCTCATTGATACCCATGAAATGCGTTTTCTGCTCGAAGGTAAAATTAATTTTCTTGAACGATGCCTGACAAAAATACCCAAAAAAATTATTGAAGAAAATCCGCAATTGCTGTTGGCCCAGGCAAAACTCTTTACATACTTTGGTAACCCGAGGCAGGCAAGAATCTTGCTTACACGGGCTCACAAGCTATTTAAAAAACAAGAATCCAAAGAGAATATGATTAAATGTCTGGTTGAACTTGGATTTCAATATTATTTTACCGGTTATGTAAAAGAGGCAAAGCTGCTCATGGAACAGGTATTGGATGATGTGGAGAAACCATCTCTAACTTATATCATCGCCATGACCTACCTGACCTTTCTATCTTCTGTTTTAGGTGAATTTGAAACAGCAGCCACCTATTATAAAGAGGTATGGGACGTCATTGAAACCTTGCCTGATTTTAAACGCAAGGCATCCTCTGTCCTGATTAACACATCATATTCTTATACACGCTATATCAATGGAGAGTTCAAGCAAGCACAAAAACTAAATGAAAAACTATTAAAATCATCCATTGAGTTGAATGTTGATCCCTGCCTGCCTTTAATCTATTATCAACTCAGTGCCACAAGTTATTGCCTGGGTCATTTTGATGCAGGTATTGAATATGCGCAAAAAGGGATTGAAATCTGTGAAAAAATATCGCTTCTGGACAGCCGAAAAGGCTGGATTTACCTTGCCTGGGCTCAAAACTACCTTGGACTTGGAAAGCATGATCAAGCCATTGAATACATTGACCTTAGTATTGAACTATATGAAGAACCAGGCAACCGCTGGGGCATGGCCAATGCCTGGGAATGCCTGCATCAGGTTTATCTGGCCCAGGGAAAATTTGAGCTTGCAAAACAAATATTACACAAAGCCATTGATATTATAGACGGGTATGGTCTTCCATTAACTGAAGGTATTCTTGAAAATAGTCAGGCCAGCTTGCTGATGATTGAAAAGAAGCATTCAAAGGCCCTTGAAACCCTTGAAAGCGCCAGAACCAAACTTACCGGGGCAGGGTATCATATGTTTAAAAATCACCTTTTCACTTCAAGATCTCATCTTGAATCCGGAAACCCGGTCAACGCAGTCCATCATTTAACAATGGCCTTGTCTCTATCTGAGGTGAACAGGTATGATCGGTGTATCAAAAAAGAGAAGAACTGGCTGATTCCATTTGTTAAACAGTCTTCATCTAAATCGGCAGGATTGTCAAAACAGCATTTATTATATCTGGAGAACATATTTAAAACGGATTTCATAAAAGAAACGCCACAATTAAATATTTCATTGTTGGGACAGTTTAAATTAACCGTCAAAGATAGAGAACTCCCTTTATCTGAATGGAAAAGTACCAAAGCCTTGATGATTTTAAAATATCTTGCCGCGAACAGACCCCAAGGCTTTATCCCGCGTGAAGTGCTTATAGAAATGCTTTGGCCAAATCAGGATTTGAAAAAAACCAGCAGCCGGTTTAATATGGCCATGAGTGCTTTACGAAAAACGCTGGAGCCGAATTTATCACCCAAGGCACCTTCGTCATACATTGAGCGGAAAAAAGAGTTGTACCGGCTTTCAAATAAGCCCAAAATCAGTGTTGATATTGAACAATTTTCAGAATTTTCTGCTTTAGGTCAAAAAGAAGCCGATAAATCAGATAAAGCCCTTGAACTATATCTATTAGCATATTCTTTATACCGGGATGAATTTTTAAAAGAAGACCTCTATGAGGATTGGTGCATCCGGCAGAGAGAATATTTTATCGCCCAATACCTTAAAGTTCTCAAAATCATTGTGGATTTGTATGAAGATAAAGATGATTTTGTAAATGCGATAGTGTTTGCCAAGAAGATATTAGCGGTTGAAGCCTATGATGAAAGCACGTTTAAACGGTTGATGATTTTTTATGCAAAAACAGGGAACATGTCCAATGTTACCAAAATCTTTCATCGGTATAAGAAAATTTCAGAAGATATGGATTGCCCGATTCGTAAAGACATAAAGGAATTGTTGGTCGATTTAGTCAAAATTTAGTCCCCTGTATTATATCCTGATTTAAACATTATTTTCCATTAATATGAATAAATTATCGGAGGTCTATATATGCTGGAACTGGCGCTGAAAGGGAATAGAGCTTACTGGATTTGGATTGCGGGATTGGTGGCGGTAATAGGAGCTGGGGCAGTTTTTTATGCAGATCAACTCAAGTATGGCTTAGTGGTTACCGGTCAAAGCCGGGATGTGTCCTGGGGGTTTTATACCGCCCAGATGACCTATTTTGTCGGTGTGGCAGCCGGGGGGGTGATGTTGGTGCTGCCCTATTATCTGCATAATTATAAAAAATTTGGGAAGATAACCATTCTGGGTGAATTCTTAGCTGTGGCCTCCCTTGTTATGTGCCTGCTCTATCTTCTGGTTCATTTGGGGCAACCCATGCGGGCTTTGAATGTCTTTTTGTATCCAACAATCGGGTCCATGGTATTTTGGGATGGTAATGTATTGTTTGGTTACCTTGTCTTAAATATTATAATCGGATGGAATGTTCTAGAGGCTGAACGAAATGGTATCACCCCGCCTTTTTGGATCAAACCCCTTATTTATCTGTCGATTCCCATGGCGTTTTCCATTCATACGATCACAGCCTTTATTTATTGTGGTCTGCCAGGCAGAGGATTCTGGTTGACAGCAGTATTGGCACCTAGGTTTTTAGCTTCTGCATTTGCTGCAGGACCAGCTATTTTAATTTTACTGTGTATGTTTATCAGAAAAATGACCCGATTCGATCCTGGCAAAGAAGCCATACAAACCCTTGCATTGATTGTGTCTTATGGATTGATTGCCAATGTATTCTTTTTGATATGTGAAGTCTTTGTGGTTTTTTATTCAGGAATTCCTTCTCACATGGACCATATAAAATACCTTTACATGGGTCTTCATGGACAGGGTGTTCTGGTCCCCTGGATGTGGACTTCTGTTTTTTGTATGGGACTTGCCATTGTTTTATTGATTATTCCAAAAACCCGGAAAAACAGTATTGTTCTGGCGTTTTCCTGCGTTCTTGTTTTTGTAGGGACCTGGATTGACAAGGGCCTTGGTATGATTGCCGGCGGGTTTATTCCTTCTGCCCTGCACCATGTTACAGAATATGTACCCAGCCTGCATGAATTGATCATATCGGCTGGAGTGACTGCCATTGGGTTATTAATTTTAACGATATTGTTTAAAATTACAATCAGTATAAAGGAATATAACCAGTCGGGTACAATTTAATTAATGAGTGGACGGCTCACAGAGTTTGCGATCAGGCTCTAATTACGGGTTTATATGAAACACTACCCTCATAAAAGACAATAGCATTCCTTTGGTTTTTGGACCATTCCAATACCACGTTGATGAACATTACAAATTATTGATATCACATCTATAAATTTTTCC
>JAQICW010000455.1 GCA_027858355.1 Desulfobacula sp. | reverse complement strand
GGCATTGGCGCACATCCGGGTTATCCTGATCTTTCAGGATTTGGCCGCAGACACATGGCCTGCACAGAAGAAGAGATCCGGCAGTATATGGTTTATCAGATTGGCGCCATTAAAGGATTCTGCAAAGTCCATGGGGTACAACTCCAGCATGTCAAACCCCATGGAGCCCTATACCTTGATGCAGTGGAAAATAAAATCACAGCCCAGGCCATTGCCAGGGCCATCATGGACATAGATCCAGATCTTTATTTTGTTGCCCTGGCTGGAAAAAAAGGGGAGACCATGAGACAAGTTGGAGAGGAACTGGGCCTTAAGGTTGTCTATGAAGCATTTCCTGACCGCGCCTATACTCCCCAGGGAACCCTTGCTCCCAGAAAAAACTCAGGCGCTGTAATTTCTAACCCAAATGAAGTCTCCCAAAGGGCCCTTGACATGGCCAATGGATTTGTAACGGCTGTGGACGGCTCAACCATCAGTCTTGAAGTACAGACTCTTTGTGTCCATGGAGATACCCTTGGCGCAATCAATCTGGTCAAAAACATCAAACAAACCTTTAAAAAAAATAATATCCAGGTATTACCCATGGGGAAAATCATATAATCATGGAACCAATCTTGGAATCGGTTTTGGAATCGGGCCTATTTCCAAAACCGATATATCGCCTGGCAGGAGACAAGGGCCTTATTGTTGAATTTGGAAATGAAATTGACCCCAAAATAAATGCCAGGGTAAGGGCAATGTCCCATGCCCTGGAAAAAAGCCACCCCCCTGGTGTCAATGAAATTATTCCAACTTACAGGTCAATTCTGCTGATTTATGACCCAGAAATTACAAATCCAGACAAGCTTTCCTCCTTAATTGACCAGATTAGCCTTATTGATCAAGTTGGCCAGATTGACCAGGCTGACCATATTGACCATATTGACCATATTGACAAGGTGGACAAGGCTGGCCAGGCTGAAAATACCCTTGAAACCATGGAAGCTGATTCATTCAGAATCGTTGAAATTCCGGTTTGTTATGGTGGCGAATTCGGCCCTGATATGAAAAATGTACAAAAGGCCCATAAATTATCCTCCCAAAAAGTGATCCATCTTCATTCAAGCCCTGAATACCTGATCTATATGGTGGGATTTACGCCAGGGTTTGCGTTTTTAGGCGGACTGGACGAAAAGTTATACACCCCAAGGCTTGAAACGCCAAGAATGCTTGTTCCTGAGGGCTCTGTGGGAATAGCAAATAATCAGACAGGAATGTATCCCGTTGCAAGTCCCGGTGGATGGCAGATCATTGGAAGGACACCCTTAAAACTCTTTGCTCCTGATCGTTCCTCTCCTTTTCTTTACAAGGCTGGAGATAAAATAAAATTTACGCCCATATCAGAACAAAAATATGCTGAGTTAAAGGAAAAGGAAAAAACTTCATGAATGCATTCAAAATCCTTGCTCCTGGCGGATTTACAACAATTCAGGACAAAGGGCGATTTGGATACCAGCAAATGGGAGTGCCTGTTTCCGGCGCCCTTGATTCCTTTGCCTTTTACCTGGCAAATCTTCTGGTGGGAAATAATGAAAACCAGGCAGTGCTTGAAATAACAATAATGGGGCCGTCCCTGGAAATACAAAAAGAGATGGACATTGCCCTTACCGGTGCTGGAATGGGCATGACACTGAATAATAATCCTGTTGAGCAGTGGAAATCTTTCCGGGTAAAACCCGGGGACATTTTGACAATCTCCCAGGTCCGGGCAGGATGCAGATCCTACCTTGCTGTAAGCGGCGGGATAAAGGTTCCAAAGGTGATGGGCAGTTATTCAACCTATGCAGGCGGTAAAATAGGCGGGTTCTTGGGAAGGCCCCTGGCAAAAGGAGACAACCTTAAAACCCTTGATGTAAAATTGGATGTAAAATTGTCAGATAAACATCGGTCGATCCCCGAAGCTATGATTCCAAAATACCCTTCCAATGCCATTATCCGGGCCATTCCAGGCCCCCAGGACGATTATTTTGATAAAGGGTTGGCCTCTCTTTTTGAAGCCGAATATATGGTTACAGCCAAGGCAGACCGCATGGGATACAGGCTCCAGGGCAAAGCTCTGCCCATCAGGGACAAAATGCCCAAAAGCATTATTTCAGAACCTTCCATGCCAGGAGGTATCCAGATACCGCCCGATGAGCAGCCCATCATATTATTGGTGGAGCAGACAGTGGGGGGATATGCAAAAATTGCCACTGTGATCTCCACGGACCTGCCAAAGGTAGCCCAGACAACTCCGGGAGATTACATCCAGTTTGAAAAAATTGATCTGCAGACAGCCCATGTTCTCTATATGGAAGAAAAAAATAAACTCGCCAAAATCAAAACTATGTTGTTTTAAAATTTTTTAGGCAATATAAAGGACATTCCCATTGAATAAAAGAGAGTTTTGAACAATTAATTTAAAACCTGAAAAAACAAACTAATTTGGGGTAGGATGGGTGCTAAAATATGAAAATTGAATCCATTAAATTAAAAAATTTCAAAGCATTTAAAAAATTAAAAATGACCGATATTCCCCATTTTTGTGTTTTGGTTGGTGCCAATGGATCGGGAAAATCCAGTTTATTTCAAGTGTTTTCATTTTTAAAAGAAGCCTTGTCAACCAATGTGCACACAGCTTTAATTAAACTTGGCGGTAGCAAGGGCTTTCACGAAGTTAGAAGCAGAAACACAAGCAGTAATATAGAGATTGAGGTTAAATTTCGAGAAAAACCTGATGCACCGTTAATCACCTATTTTCTATCGATTGGCGAAAAAGATGGCTATCCATTTGTATAGCGGGAAATTTTAAAATACCGCCGGGGTAGAAGTGGGCAACCATGGCATTTTTTAGACTTTTCAAATGGTACTGGAACTGCAGTTACAAATGAGCTTGACAAGGTTACAGATGTCAACCAGTTAAAAAGAGAAAAACAGAAACTAAAAGCCCAGGATATATTAGCAATAAAGGGGCTTGCCCAATTTGAACGTTTCCCTGCAGTGATGGCACTTGGTGACCTTATTGAACGTTGGCATTTATCTGATTTTCACATAAACAAGGCCAGACCTGAACAAGAAGTAGGATATGCAGAACATCTTTCTCATGAGGGTGAAAACCTTTCCCTGTTTTCAGAATTTTTATATCAAAGGTATCCTAAACTGTTTGAAACAATACTTAAAAAGCTTTCAGAGAGAGTCCCGGGTATTGCCGATGTAAAAGCTAAAACGACCGAAGAAGGTCGTGTATTACTTCAATTCAAGGATGGAGCTTTTGAATATCCTTTTCTTGCAAGACATGTTTCTGATGGGACCATAAAAATGTTTGCCTATCTACTATTGCTTTATGATCCAAGTCCACATCCTCTTTTATGTGTAGAAGAACCTGAAAACCAGCTTTACCCCACATTGCTCGGGGAATTGGCTGAAGAATTTCGATCTTATGCCGGCCGTGGCGGTCAGGTTTTTGTTTCCACACACTCTCCTGATTTTTTGAATGCCATTGAACTGGATGAAGTTTTCTGGCTGGTTAAAGAAAAGGGGTATACTCAGATTAAACGCGCAAAAGATGATTTGCAGCTTAAAGCATTCATGGAATCCGGAGATAAAATGGGCTATCTGTGGAAACAAGGTTTTTTTAGCGGAGTGGACCCTCAATGATCTCTCTGGTCTTTTTTTTAGAAGAACCCTCTGCAAAAGAAATGTTAAAAGGACTTTTACCTCGTTTTCTTCCCCCTGATTGGAGTGCCCAATATGTTGTTTTTGAAGGCAAACAAGACCTTGAAAAACAATTGCCTCGTAAATTATCGGCTTGGCAACTACCCAATTGCCGATTTGTTGTTTTAAGGGACAAGGATAATGGTGATTGCATTTTGATTAAGCAAGGAATTTTTGAAAAATGTAAAAACGCCGATAAAAAAAACGTATTGATTCGGATAGCCATACATGAACTGGAAAGCTGGTATCTCGGAGATCTTGCCGCGGTTGAAACAGGATTGTTTATTAAGAAGCTAACTAAAAAGCAGAATTCAAAAAAATATAGAGCACCAGATCGATTAGCAAATCCTGTCCAGGAACTTGTCAAATTAACATCCGGCAAATATCAAAAAATGAGTGGCTCCAAGGCTATTGGACCACACCTTTCCCTTGAAAACAATTGTTCAGAGAGTTTTAATCAATTTATTTCAGGCTTGAAAAGAGTTTTCGATTAGGGATTTCACAAGAAATAATCTACGTAACTGGATTCAATAAGCACATCCCATTTTAGCAGTGTGTATGAACGTTCAATTCTGTTTTCGTAAGATTCCATTTCTTTTTTTGTAAGCCGAATTCCCTTCTTGTATAACTTATCCACCAACGTGACAACAGGCTTTATCCCTTTCCATGTCATCGTACATGCCCAATTGAATGCTTTCGTTGACAGGGGTCCGTTGACAGGGGACTCGCAACATAATGCGTGATCTTCCATCCGCAGTTTTCAAATGGTTTCCCTGTGGATATTCAAGCGTTGGGCAATACGAACCTGCGGGATCCCCAGGCGTGTCATCACTGCGATCTTGTTCTGTGTGGTAATTTCATAAAAAACATTGTCAGGTGCCTGCACAAACTTTGCAAGCGCTTTGGTTTGCGCTTTGTTCAGGCCGTGTCTTACAGAAGCGGTTTGAACTATTAAGGGAATGTCGGTTAATAAAATCAGATCATGAAGCAAAAAAGACTGCTATTTAAATGACTTAGGCAGGTTTTTAAAAATTGATTCTACCTGTTCCATAAATTTATGGAACAAGTCATCTGAACCCTCGGAAACCAGGGAACCAGGGAACCCCTATTTTTGCTAACCCTTATGGAATCTAACGTTGACAGCAATTTATGTAATCTTTCAAGGGTGTTTTAGCTACCGTCAAATACTCAGGGTCTTTGCCCATCTCCATATCAATGATTTTAATTGTCGCTTTAATGGATTATAGGGCTGTAAATCTTGTCTTACAAGGTTTTCAGCAAAGTATTTGCGGTGTTGATAGAGAGAAGGATCAATCTTTTTAATGTCTATCACAGAAAAAGGGAAATTGTGCTCATATCATTTCCTTCCCCCTATGTCTCACATTTTTTTGAAGTTGCATTTCAATGTGCTAAAGATTCCGATTCATTTACCTTTTCAGGGTAACATTACACTTGAAAAAATGAGTAGTTTATTTCTTGGGAAATCCCTTACTCTATATAAAAATCTTTCTGTTCTTTATTTTTATCTTTGGAATTATTTCAGAACCTTCCATGCCAGGAGGTATCCAGATACCGCCCGATGAACAGCCCATCATATTATTGGTGGAGCAGACAGTAGGAGAGGATATGAAAAAATTGCCACAGTGATCTCAACGGACCTGTCAAAGGTGGCCCAGACAACTCCGGGAGATTACATCCAGTTTGAAAAAGTTGATCTGCAGACAGCCCATGCTCTCTATATTATATTTTAAACTTCTCAGTCATGGCCTGTAATTGAAGCATGACATTATTCAGGATCTCTGATTTCTCTTTAACTTCTGAAGAGAAATTGTTGATTTCCTGGGAAGCAGTTAAAACATCAGTGATCTCATGGGCAACCTGGCCGGATACTTCTGAACTTTGGTTAACATTTACATTCACTTCCTGTATGCCTAAAGAAACTTGGCCAATGTTCTCAGCAATTCCGCTTGCCGTTGTTGACT